>JAUWHQ010000050.1 GCA_030605805.1 Methanosarcinales archaeon
CGGGTTTCACCAGTATTTTGTGCACAGGAATTATCCGCAGATGTTTTGAAACAAAATAGAATACAAATACAGAAAATACGATGGTTGTTACCACCGTTGCAACCGCTGCCCCATTGTAACTCAAAACTGGTATCAGAATAAAATTGAGAACTATATTCACAATGGCGCAGAATGCTGTGGATAACATAATCAATTTTTGCCTATTGATGGCAACCAGAATATTCGAAAAAACAGGCTGCATCATCCCAAACATGACCGCCCATATCAGTATTTGAAGTACAGTCGATGAATCTGCAAAAGGTACATCGTATACAAACAGTATGACTCTATCTGCTACGAGCATTGTACCCATGGCAATAGGTAGTGCAATGATTAGAAGATATTTGAATGCGAGTGTATAAGTTCTTATCAGCTTATCTTCAGAACTTTTGAAATATCTGGACATCAATGGAAACAGCGACATCATGAGTGCATGCGGAATCAGTGAGAAAGGATCACATAACCTGTATGCAGCAGAATAGATACCGACCGCGACATCGCCTTTCATTATTGAGAGCATTATCACATCGATCCGGTAATAGATTATTACAATAACGCTTGTGAGCGCAAGCGGCAAACATTCTTTCAATAAATATCTCCACAATCCAAAATCAATAGTAAAACTCGGTCTGACAAATTTTCTCGAAAATAGATAACTCAACAGTGTCTTAATCCCCTCAGAGAAGACCAGCACGATCATCACCTGCGTGAGCGTTCCGTGTGAAAATATGATCCAGAGTATCAGCCCCGCAGATACAAACTTAAATGCAAGTTTTGCGATCACATTGTACTCCATTGCAAGATTTGCCTGAAATATCGTGGCATAGAAGTCGCTGAATGAGATAAAAAGCAGCGTAAAGGATGCGATGTACACATAAAGGATCGTATCAGCAGGATATGGCAGTAGGGTTATTATGACGATAGCAAGCACGACTGCGAATACTGTCAACAAAAGTCTGATAACGTATGCGTTGCCTGTCAATTTTGGAGCGGTTGATGGATCGCGCGCCATCTCTCTGACAAGAATCTGCTGGAGCCCAAGGTCAGTTATGATGCCGAAAAACGCGAGGTATGCGAACACGAAACTGTATTTGCCAAAACCAGCGGTGCCGAGGTAACGTGCAAGATAGATGATAACAAACAGAGATATGAGTCTAAATAGGATATCTCCTGCTATTATTACACCAGTGTTTTTTGCGACTTTTTGAATTGTACGCACGAACTCACCAGATAATCTATGTCAGCGGTACATAAATAGATTCTTGGTGTACTTCCGGGTGCAAAGGTTGTGCGATTCAGACACCTCATTATAATAATGGTAATGAGAACCTTTATATAGGATGCCGGTGTATAATCCTATATGGGGAGATAAAAGCTTTGCATTAACCGCATAACATCGGTCTATGCAGACGTTCACATGAGACATCTCTCAGGTTAGCAAACATATAAGTAGGGGGAATACCAATGCAAGGATTGCAAAATGGACGTTTCAATAATGCGCGCAGCAGTATGTTGTGCGCATTCGATAGAACTGGTAAACACATGAACGGGAAATGGACAACTATGAATCGGAGGATTATGTATATTGCGTGCTTTTGTGCACTTGTTATTGCGCTCACCGCAACAGCTTCTGCCACCGACTACTATGTCAAGACAGATGGAGATGATTCACATGATGGTCTTTCATCAGAAACCGCTTGGAGAACCATAGCCTATGCCGTTAGTAGTAGCCCATCTTCATCTGGAGATACTATATATGTGTTAGATGGTATTTATTCAGAAGGATTAAATAACATAATATTTCGAAAAGATGGTATCACTCTTACTGCATACAGTCAGACATCTCCGAACGTGCTGGTTGATGGAGGGAGTGGTGGAGCAAACGAACACGTGATTACAGTATATGATCGCAACAATATTAACATCAGCAAATTAGAAGTTACAAATGGTGGTGATCAGGGCATTTCTGTGAGGCGGTCAAGCAATGTCCATATTTCAGAGTGCCATGTCCACGACTGCGGCGGGTTGGGAATCGCACTTTATGATGGTACACACCATTCTTCTATAGATAAATGTGATGTGCATCACATTGGCTGGAATGCAATACAATTAGGCGGTCGTTCTGATCAGGGAGGTAGTGTCTCTACCCATCTTTCAATTACCAACTGCAAAGTACACGATGGCATAAATCATGGTCTTATAGACTTAGCAGGGGATATGGATTATGTGGATATAATAGGGAATGAATTATACGATAATCCTAATTATGGATGTGTGTATTCCCACCAAGAAAATCCCACAGGAATCAGATTCCTTAACATGAGCAATAATCACATTCGTGATTGCGTTGAAGGACCGCATTTCGATATGCCGCTCACAGACTCAACATTTTTCAACAACACAATTGAAACAAATAGCCTATGGTTTGCTTGGCAACAAAATGGAGTTGGTCAAAATCTTCTTTTCAAGAACAACTACATGCGAGGTAATGTTATTTATGGCAATCATATGTTTAAAATCAGCGGAGATGATATTACTTTTGAAGGGAACGATGTTTTTAGCGAATATGGTGATTGGGAATACCGGATAGACGCCGGAAGTGGCGCGGTTCGCAACGCCATCGGCGAAACATACAAATTATCTCCAGCATACGGAGCCGTAATAACAGTGGAATACACGGATGGCAGAACATTTTCTGTTGATGGTAATGGTGAATATACCACCTATACATTCACTTCAGGAGGGCACACGATAGAAGTAATTGGCGAACTTTCGGTTGGAAAGATATCAGGGACGGTTACGGATGCAGGAACCGGATTAGGTATAGAAGGAGCAACAGTAACTGTTGAAGGAACTGGGAAAAGCGACGAGGCCGATGCTAATGGAGATTATGCAATAGCTAGTGTGCCTACTGGCACTTATACAGTAACAGCATTAAAGACTGGCTATCAGAGCCAATCAAAACCAGCTGAAGTAACAGTAACCCAAACAACCACAACAGACTTTCAGTTAACCACAGAAACAACTCCACCAATCATAACTACCCACTCTCCAACAGGAACAAATGTGCCGATAGGAACAACAACAACAACTGTAACATTCAACGATGCAATGAATCAAACTTCAGCAGAGGATGCTTTTTCTATCTCTCCTCCAGTTACTGGTTCTTTTACTTGGAATGGAAATACGATGATTTTTACTCCAAGCTCTAACTTGGCATATGAGACAACTTATACAGTAAATATAAACACAGAAGCAGAAGATTTAGCGGGAAATAATTTGGAATCTTCTTACAGCTGGCAGTTCACGACAGGTACTGCTTCATCAATCGTTTATGTTGCAACTGACAGAAGCGGCGATTACAACTGTGATGGTATCAACGATCATATTGAGATAAACCAGGCTACAGCATATATTAGCAGCATAGGTGGCGGAACCGTTCATCTCAAAGCAGGCACATACACAATTGATGATGTGGTATACATTAAAAGCAATATGATTTTTGAAGGCGATGGTGAAGGTTCAACGATCATAGAGCTTGATGCTTCTAACAGTAGAACAGGTTGGTATCTCTTTGATGTCAATAACCTTCACGATGTCACATTACAAAGTTTCACAGTAGATGGAAACAAAAATCCGGTAACTACAGGAAATAACGTCGATGCATTTCACATTTATGATTCCAATAATGTGATATTTCAATACGTAACTGTTACAAAGTTACACACTGACATTTTTGAGTTTATAGGCTCAAGTGATTGTAGTGTTATTTATTGCAAAGCTATTCATAATGGACACGATGGAATTATGAACTGGAATTGCGATAATATGACTTATACAGACAATTACTTTGAACAGATGTATAATGTCGGAGTAAGACTTGCCAATACAAAAAATAGTAGAGTTGAAAGGAATATATGCATTTGTAATGACTTTGGCATATCTCTTCAGGGCACAAGCACAACTTATCTTACTGAGAACAATCTGATCAAGGACAATTATATTGACAATAGGAGATATGGTGGCGATGAGGCTATACCATTACATGCCGAAGGATATGGGATTATAAGAAATATAACCTTTATCGGAAATATAATTGCCCACGGTGGAACTTATCTGGAAATGGAAGGATTTAGGATATACACTTCTGGTTCTGGGAGAATAGAGGATATTTATATTATTAATAACGTGATTAGAGATTGTAGGGGGGAGGGCGGTATATATGCACAGGATGTAGATAGGGTAAAAAATATAGTTGCGAAGAACAATATAATAGTTGACAGCACATACGGTATCTATGGAAAAGTTATTTCAAGCTATAACAATTTCTGGAACAACGCAAACGGAAATTATGGCGGAGGAGCATCTGCTGGAACTGGTGATATCTCTGTGGACCCGCTGTTCGCAGACTATGATTTTCATCTAAAGAGCGATAGTCCTTGCATAGATGCAGGTGATCCAAGTTCTGACTACAGTAATGAACCCACACCAAATGGCGGAAGGATAAACATAGGTGCTTATGGAAATACTGCCGAGGCATCCAAAAGTGCTGGTATAACACCGGACAACCCACCAACCGCCCGCGCCGGCTCAGACCAGACCGTGAACGTGAACACCTCCACGACCTTCGACGGATCTGCATCCTCGGATGATTATGGAATCATAAGCTATGTATGGGACTTCGATGCCAGCGACGGACTGCAGCCTGATGCAACAGGTGTTATCGTCTCGCACACATACACAGAACCAGGAACATACATCGTAACGCTAACCGTTACCGACACCTTTGGAAACACCGATACTGACACATGCATGGTTACAGTTAATGTTCCAAACAATCGCGCGCCCATTCTCAATCAGATCGGAGACAAATCAATCAGCGAAAGTGCTCTGCTCGAATTCACGATCTCTGCATCCGATCCGGACAACGATCCCCTAACCTATTCAGCAGACAACCTCCCGACCGGCGCAACCTTTGATCCAACCGCGCGCACATTCTCATGGACACCTGACTATGGACAGGAAGGCACATATCCGGATGTACATTTCGAGGTTACAGACGGATACCTGACAGACGCCGAAGATATCACAATAACAGTAAACAACGCAACCACTGTACACATCCGGCTGGAGGCAGAGGATGCTGATGAGATAAATCCATTGATGGAGATAGCAAGCGACCCATCAGCATACAATAATAGTTATATCTGGGTGCCGGATGGGGGTGGATGGAAAGGACCGGGATACGCCAGATACGTAATCACCATAACCACACCAGGAGATTACAAGATCTGCGGCAGGGTGCAGGCGCCAACAAGTGCCAACAATTCCTTCCTTGTCCGGATGGATGATGATCCTGACAGAACATGGACCATACCAGTAACAGCTAAATGGGGATGGGATGAGGTAAACCACTGGGGCAGTGGTACAGAGACCGATCCGGAGATTGATCCGGTAATCTTTACCCTCTCAGCAGGCGAGCATGTTTTAACGATAAAACACAGGGAATGCGGTACAAAACTGGACAGATTGCTCATAACAAATGAGCTGACCTTTATCCCATATTTACCGGACACCACGCCTCCTGTTGCAGATGCCGGTCAGGATCAGACCGTGGACAAAAACACAGTGGTGTACTTCGATGGCTCAGGATCAACTGATGACATCGGCATAAAGAGTTACTCATGGGACTTTGATGCCAGTGACGGCATCCAGACCGACGCAACAGGCGTAACAGCGTCCCATATTTATACAGAACCAGGCAGTTATATCGTCACGCTGACCGTTACCGACACCTTTGAAAACACAGATAATGACACATGCATGGTTACGGTTAATGCTCCCCGCAATCAGATGGCATCTCACTTTGGCGTGAACGATACAAGCGGGACATCAGGCACCTATACGTTGGTTCCTGTGAAGATCGCGAACGTGACAGACGGACCGATCCAGACGATCAAATTCGATATTCTATATAACGAGAGCATTTTGAATCTGAATTCAAAGGATCCAAAAGCCTTGCAGCCCGGTACATTAATAGGTGCTGGTTGGTGGTTCATGCTGGGCAGCAACAACCACACCATAACACTCACCACTGCCTGGCAGTCACTCGCCATACCGGATGGTTCTACCGGTTCGGTGATACTGCTCAATTTCAGTGTCATCGGGGCACCGGGTGCAACCAGTTATATGGACATCTCGGAAATCGAGCTCGCTAACACAGAAAATGAACTGGGAACCGCGCCAGCAGAAAGTGGTCTGTTTTCAGTGCTTCGTCTCGGCACCATATCAGGCACCATAGCCTACAGTTGCAACAAAACTGCGATCGCTGGAGCAGTGGTCAACCTGACAAAGAACGGAAGTTTAATAAGTTCAACGACAACAGACGCAAATGGTATGTACACCTTTACAGATATTGAACCGGGAGAATACAATGTGAGCGTATCAAAGATCCATTTCTGGGATAATTCAACATCTGTGACCGTATATATTGATCAGGAAACGGTGTCAGACCATGTATTGTTATTAAGAGGCGATCTGAATGACAACGGCGAAATTGCGGATGCTGCAGATGTCAACATGATGATGCAGGCGTTTATTAGAGATATTCCTGGTAATAAATACTTTGATTTGAATGAGAATGGCAAAATTGCGGACTTTGGAGATGTTGAGATGATATTGCTGGCATCTATCGGGGAGTTAATTCTGTGAGGGAATTCTGTGGGGTTTAACTATGTTAAATAATACGTCAAGATTTATCACTTTAGCGATGCTCATTCTTTGCATGGCTGCCCCTCCTGTTCTGGCGCAGCCTGCAGCCAATCACTTTGGCGTGGATGATGCAAGCGGAACATCAGGCACCTGTGTGCTGGTCCCGGTGAATATCGTGGGTGTGGCTGACGGACCGATCCAGACGATCAAATTCGATATTCTATACGACGAGAGCGTTTTGAATCTGAATTCAAACAACCCGGATGCCTTGCAGCCCGGTACTTTAACAGATGCCGGTTGGTTGTTCATGCTGGGCAGCAACAGCCACAGCGTAATACTCACCACCCAGCAGTTGCATGCCATACCGGATGGCTCCGCAGGAACGGTTGTACTGCTCAATTTCAGTATCATAGGAGCACCGGGTGCAACCAGTTATATGAGCATCTCGGATATCGAGTTTGCTAACACAGGAAATGAACTGGGAACCGCGCCTGCAAAGAATGGCTGGTTCACCGTGAACGGTGATGAGAATCATCCACCGGTTCTCAATCCGATCGGAGACAAATCGATCAACAAGGGTTCTCTGCTTGAATTCACAATCTCTGCATACGATCCTGACGGCGATCCCCTGACATATTCAGCAGACAATCTCCAGGCAGGCGCAACCTTCGATCCGGCAACACGCACATTCTCATGGACCCCTGACTATGGTCAGTCAGGCTCATATCCGAATGTGCATTTCGAGGTCACAGACGGATATCTGACCGACACCGAGGATATCACAATAACAGTGATCAGCAGCGCAACCAAATACATCTGGCTGGAGGCAGAGGATGCCGATGAGATAAACCCATTGATGGCGATAGCAGGCGACCCATCAGCATCAGGTGGCAGTTATATCTGGGTGCCGGATGGGGGTGGATGGAAAGGACCCGGGTATGCCAGATACATGATCACCATAACCGCACCAGGGGATTACATGATCTGCGGCAGGGTGCAGGCGCCAACAGATGCTGATAATTCCTTCCTTGTCCAGATGGATGACGGTCCTGACAGGATATGGACCATAGCATTAACAGACAGCTGGGCATGGGACGAGGTAAACCACTGGGGCAGTGGTACAGAAACCGACCCTGAGATTGATCCTGTAATCTTTACCCTATCAGCAGGCGAGCATGTTTTAATGATAAAACACAGAGAAGACGGTACAAAACTGGATGGATTGCTCATAACAAATGATCTGACCTTTATCCCATATTTACCGGACACCACGCCTCCTGTTGCAAATGCAGGTCAGGATCAGACTGTGGACAGAGACACAGTGGTGTACTTCGATGGCTCAGGATCAACTGATAACGTTGGTATAAGGAGTTACTCATGGGACTTTAATGCCAGTGACGGCATCCAGCAGGACTTAACAGGCGTAACAGCGTCCCACATTTACATAGAACCAGGCAGTTACATCGTCACGCTGACCGTTACCGACACCTCTGGAAACAGAGATACTGACACATGCATGGTTACAGTCAATGCTCCAATCAATCGCGCGCCCATTCTCAATCCGATCGGAGATAAATCGATCGACGAGGGTTCTTTGCTTGAATTCACAATCTCTGCATCCGATCCGGATGGTGATCCTTTAACATATTCAGCAGACCATCTCCCGGCAGGCGCAACCTTTGATCCGGCAACATGCACATTTGCATGGACCCCTGACTATGGTCAGTCAGGCTCATACTCAGTGCACTTCGAGGTTACAGACGGATATCTGACAGACACCGAGGATATCACAATAACAGTAAACAGCGCAACCACTGAATACATCTGGCTGGAGGCAGAGGATGCCGATAAGATAAAACCATTGATGGAGATAGCAAGCGACCCATCAGCATCAGGTGGCAGCTATATCTGGGTGCCGGATAGGGGTGGATGGACCGGACCAGGGTATGCCAGATACATAATCACCATAACCACACCAGGGGACTACAAGATCTGCGGCAGGGTGCAGGCGCCAACAGATGCTGATAATTCCTTCCTTGTCCATATGGATGATGATCCTGACAGAACATGGACCATAGCATTAACAGATAGCTGGGCATGGGATGAGGTAAACCACTGGGGCAGTGGTACAGAGACCGACCCTGAGATCGATCCTGTGATCTTTACCCTATCAGCAGGCGAGCATGTTCTGATGATAAAGCACAGGGAAGACGGCACGAAACTGGACAGATTGCTCATAACAAATGATCTGGCATATCTGCCTCATGCAGACACCACATCTCATGGCGCAGACGCTTCCGATGGCTCAGAGTCAACTGATAATGCTAACAATTTCTGGGACGCGTTCTTTACGAAGATAGGCTGGTTGATAGACTTGCGATGAGTTTCACGATTTTCTAAATCTAACGCCTATCACAAATTGATCACATCTCGTACCCCGCGCATGATACTTGAAACTATGCTCTCTGCCATATTGATTTGATGTTGATGTTCCGTAAGCCGCCAACTTCATCTACTCTCCCGTCAATATAGTATGGGAAGTTATATGAATATACACAACCGGATGATCATATTTCTCGTACTCGTCCTCTTCCCTGGTGCAACCATGGGTACGGGCATGGCTCAAAATTGCTCGGAATACTGCTTTTCGGAATAGCTCTTCTTGTGATATCGCGGATGACGCTCAAAGCCACGCATCGTAAGACACACGCGTGGTACGCGCTCATAGGCGTTCTCATCATTCTCGCTGATATCGCATACAACGTCTACAACCAGAGTGAACTTGGGCACACTCGACACCATGACCTTCCTGCTCGGGATCTCACTCATCACATCAGCCATCTTATGGTTGCGCTCACGACGAGATACTCTCTGATCACGAAGTTAAGATGCAATTGACTTTTAGAACCTGTAAACAGATGTCTCGCAAAAATTGTCTATTTCATGTCTTTAAACGCCCGGGCAATCCGTTCTGGCAGTGCTTCGAGCGTTTCATTCATCCGTTCGAAGTTTTTATCCATCCGCTCAAAACCCTCATGCATCTCAGTACCCATCCGCTCAAAACCATCACGCGTCGCCTTTCCAAGACCATCCATCTTCTCCCCGAGACCATCCATCTTCTCCCCGAGACCCATGACGTTTTTATTAATCGATATCACCACAGGTATTGCGGTGTTCCACTGATTCAGATTGAGTGCTAACGCAGCATCAGTGCGATCCACAACATAGAACTCACCAAATTCAGCCTCGCTGAGCCCCGGATTCCTTGCCGCGGGTGGCATTTTTGCTTTGAGGTACTCATAAAAATCCTCGATATCTTCCTTTCTACCTTCCACCACCACCTCGACCCTGCCGTCGAGCAGATTCTTCGGCGCACCATTGAGGTTGAAATTGAAGATCTGTTCGAGGATGAACGGGCGGTATCCGACGCCCTGCACACCATTCTTGATGTAGAACCGTGCAATTACCATGATTGTTACTTGGCATCCGCTTAGTTAAATGTTTGCTCAGCAGGCTTGAGACTTCGGTATATGGAACTTGTGTAATCGTTGCCGAGATGTTTGCGGAAGTGTCAACAGGAGATAAAAACGATTTTTTCACAAAAAATCGAGTAAAAACTGCCCTTCGGGTGGGGGCTGGCGATATACTTTTTCGTAAATGAAAATGGTGCGTAGAGTGGCTGGACGTTCAGGGTATATACCATAAAAAACAGTCATTTCACCGGTACTTGAAACGATGTACACTCACACTCGTTGACGTGACCCGCCAACTTCATATACACTCCGGTCAAAGTATTATGCGGGGCTCCATGAACATACACGACCGAATGATCGTATTTCTCGTACTTGCACTCTTCCTTGGTGCAACCATGGAGTACGGGCATGGCTCAAAGTTGCTCGGGATACTGCTTTTCGGAATAGCGCTTCTTGCGATATCGAGGATGACGCTCAAAGCCACGCATCGCAAGACACATGCGTGGTACGCGCTCATCGGAATTCCCATCATTCTCGCTGATATCGCATACAACGTCTACAACCAGAGTGATCTCGGCACACTCGACACCATGACCTTCCTGCTCGGGATCTCACTCATCGCATCAGCCACAAAGAGCGAGAACCTCCGGAGCATGGGGGAGTTCGGTGTCTATGTGGCGATCACGTTCATCGCTCTATTTACGCTCTTTTACGGCACATTCTCATGGTTCATACACGAGTTTGATCACTATGCCGTGCTCATGCCCTCGATGCACCTGATCCGGCTGATTGGAATCTCTGTTGACGTGATCGGAACCGAGACAGTCTGCATGCATGCGCCCGGAGGGGACATTACGCTCACAATCGGGGGACCGTGCTCCGGGCTTTACTCGATGTTTCTTCTGATCAGCGTCATCGTTGGCTATACCGCCATCGAAAACATTCGGGATGCCCGCAGGATCACAGCGCTTCTCGGCGCAACCATCGCGGTCGCATGGATCGCAAACCTGCTCAGGGTTTCCACTCTGTATCTGGTCGCATACTGGTATGGTCAGGACATGATGATGACGGCGCACACTCATCTCGGGTGGATCATCTTTGTCGTAGTTGCGTGGGGGCTTCTGCTCGGACTATCAAAGATAGAGAAGATGGAAAGAGCGGAGAAAAAAGAGAAAGGGGAGAAAGAGGAGGAGTGATTGTCTACTCCTGCTCTTTCCTGCGCATGAAGAAGACGAGTCCCAGAAGCGATATCACCGGAATTGCGAGGGTTACGAACTCAGGAATCAGCGCTACCGATTCGAGTTTGATGACCCCGTTTCCACAGGTGATTGCACTCTGAATGTTTGCTGTGGTCGGCATGCCGAGTGCGCTCTTCGGAATTGCGATCTCGATTATCTCGTTTGGGATGGAAGGGTTCGAAACGGTAATTTCCGAAGGGGTATTTTTCCACCATATTTGTCCGTCATATCTCGTGGGTCCGAAGGTGTCCCACGGCAGTCCGCTATCCGCTGGATCATCAGGCACTGCTACGCCAGATACCATGTCACCACTCGTTCCCGTGTAGCTGATTGTCGCACTTCCGACATTTGTTCCATCCACAATGCTGGCGATATCTGTGCGATCGGTGCCCGGGTCCAGTACTGCCCATGTTGGATTCGAATAGATCGCGCCAACCACACCAAATTTGATATCTGCGGGTTCATCATTCTGCACGATCTTGACGCCATACTCGAAAGTGCCATCATCGTTGAAATCAAACGCCAGATCCCCGGGTTGGATGTGGTCACCGCCCCAGTTCATTCCGTTCTTCGGCATCGATGTGATGATCAGCACATAGATGTACTCCGAATCGTCATCCACGTACATCGCCTCGATATCGCACCATTCATGACCCGTGAAGTTGCTCACATTGGGACGGACTGCTCCTACCGCCCAGTCGGCGTCGTCATTCTCGATCACATAGCTGATACCCGTCTTGGTCGGGATCAGGCTGCTGTCGTCGAGCCGATTGGAATTGACCGGGTCGTTTTTTGGATATATACCCCAGTCGCTGCAATCACCATCGATCGTGTACGCCGCAGCAGGCGCCATCATCACAAGCAGCGCTGCGATCACAAGTGCCGTCGTGTTGCACATACATTTTTTCATGTTTCGCACCTCTTTTATATCTTTATGCCATCAGATCTTGGATAGAGATGTACAAATAACATGACAATGTATATAAACTTTTCGGCAGAATTGTATCACATTAACTGAAATATCGACAGTAATCTTTACTAAATAAGATCGATTTGCTATGGGCATCCTGCAAACATCCACGGATCGCCGATAGGTATATCGATGGCACCTTGCCGCATGTCGATCGAGCCACACGACGCGCAAGGCGACTCTCAGATCAACAGCTTCAAGACGAACATCCCGATCTTCAGCCCCATCCTGTGCGGCACGCACTTAAGCTCTCCTGAGTCGTATGCCTCATTGTATGCTGCGCAAAGTGCCGCAAGACCAGAATCCTCTGCCGCAAGCTCTTGCTTGACCCTCTTCTTGATTAACGACCTGTCATCCGCGAGCACTCGATCGATCAACGACTGTTTGATGTACACATCCATATCCGGGTCAGGGAAAGGCACATCGTTGAACTCCGCAACAGAGACCCCCTCGGTTCGCACGCCAAGAACGAGATCTGTCCCAGCATCGTTTAATATATGCGCATTGATCGTCTGATCTCCGATGATCGGATTTAAGAATCCGGGAACCTTCTCAACGTGTCTGTTGTAGTAGTCAACACAGCGTTCCACGTCCTCGTGTCCATATCCCGCACTCGCAACACCTGTGAGCATCAAAAGGCACAATATCAGTATTGGTATTTTTTTCATGTTTTCACCTTTTCTGTAACTTTATACCATCTTACATGTGGTATGGATGTACAAATAGTATGGTGGTGCATATCAACGTTTCGAACCGGTAAAAGCGCATCTGATGAGATTGATCGGTTAAAGGTGTGCTCCGGTTCTGATCAGCGTTTAAAACTGGCAAACTCTTTTAGTGCTCCAGTGTCAACTACTCGACACACAATGAAGAAGATCGGTAACAAAAAGTTCGTGGTGTACTTTACCCTGACAGCCCTGTATGCGGCACTCATCTTCTACCTCTCCTCGCAGTCGCATCTCCCGCAGGCGGCATCAGAGATGGAGGATTTGCTGCACAAAATCCTCAACATCATCGGCGTTCGCTATTTTTACATGTTTGAATTTATAATAAGACACCCCGATAAACTTGAGCATTTCATGATATTCTTCGTCTTCGGCATTCTGTTGCGCCTCACAGCGTCCCACTCGAGATATCGCTCCATCCGGCAGAACGCGATGCTGCTCGCCATGGTGGTAGGCATCGGATACGGAGTGCTCGATGAGGTCCATCAGATGCTTGTGCCGATGAGGTCTCCGAGCGTCTACGACCTTATCGCAGATGCAGCCGGTATCGTGTGCGCCCAGATATTCTTTGCGCTCGGAATATGGGTATATGCGACGCTACAGAACTCCCGGAAGCGTTAGGATGACGGTGACTGCACCAAGTGCGATGCAGAAGAGAGAGAAGTTGACACGCTCCGCAAATCTGATCAGGATATCCATCGTTATGTAGCCGGCGATGAAGGACGTAACAAACATGATCAGGATGTTTGTCGGTTGAACCTCTGTGATCGATCCGATATCGAGCAGCATTGCGCCGAGAACGACAGGGACGCTTATGAGAAAAGAGATCGCAAGAGCGGATTTCTGTTCGACATTCCGGAGCAGGAGGGTGGTGATCGTTATTCCGGACCGCGATATCCCCGGGAGGATCGCAAAACCCTGCACAAGCCCGGTGATGACCAGATCCTTCGTTGTGATCTCCTCGCGTGTCCGGTGTGCGTTCCTGCGCGATGGCAGGCTGAGTATGATTCCGGTGAGGATGAGCATGACGCCGATTAGGAGGGTTGTGCCCTCTCCGGATGTGAACGTGTGTTTGAGCGCGAGATAGCAGGGGATGCCTGTTACGCCGCTACATGCAGCAGTTATGACAAGAATCCTCAAGAGCCCGGAATCCGGGTTTAAGGTCGCTAAAAACTCTTTTCTGAACTTTATCAGGACGGCAAACATCGTTCCGAGGTGGAGAAAGATCGCAAGCGATATCGTGTCCTCAGGGGATATGTTGATGTACCGGATCATGAAGAGTATCGATTGCCCCTCACTGGAAACTGGCAGCCACTCGGTTATGCCCTGGATGATGCCGAGTATCGCCGCTTGAATCGGATCCATGCTTGACCATTCTTTTGGCGTTCTCACTTGAAGTATGTACCGCTGGCATGTACCGCTGGCGGTGGTATCCAGCGGTCTGTCCAAATACCTTTAATGATCAAATAGTTGTGGCATTATAACATATATTAGATGTGATATGCGACAGACCGACAGCTTTATATGAGATGTGATTAGATAGACCCAATCATGAGATCGGTTGGTATGGTCGATATAGGCGCAAATCAGCGCATAGGAAAGTTCGTGGTGCTCGGAGAAGACCCGGCAGACTCGGGTGGCACACTTGTGATAGGCGATAACGCGGTCATCAGGTCGCATTCGGTGATCTATCGTGACGTCTGGATCGGGGAGAATCTGAGGACAGGGCACAATGTTCTGATCAGAGAGGGTACGACAATCGGCGACAACGTGCTTATAGGCACAGGAACGGTCATCGATGGACATACCAGCATAGGAAGCCACGTAAGCATACAGAGCAGGGCGTACATCCCGACAAACACCGTTATCAAAGATTGCGTCTTCATCGGTCCGTGTGCTGTCCTGACCAACGACAAATATCCGATACGAAAGGATTATGAACTGCGTGGACCCACCGTGCAGAGAGGTGTGAGCATCGGCGCAAACGCTGTGATCCTCCCGGGCGTTAAGATCGGGGAGGGCGCGATGGTGGCTGCCGGCGCCTGCGTCACAAGAGATGTGCCTGACTGGAAACTGGCGATCGGATGCCCGGCAAGGATCGTGGATCTGCCAGAAGATATGCAGGTGCAGAATGCGATATAGGATGGTGTGAGGTGGTATGTAATATGATTCCCATTGCAAAACCGATGATCGGATCCGATGAGATCGATTCCGTGGCAGAGGCTATGAGATCGGGCGGACTTGCGCAGGGACCCAGGGTGCAGTCGTTTGAGGCGCGTTTCGCAGGTTACATCGGCGTCTCTCATGCGGTTGCCACGAGTTCGGGAACAGCAGGGCTGCATATTGCGCTTCTTGCACATGGCATCGGAGAGGGCGACGAGGTGATCACAACCCCGTTCTCGTTCATCGCAACAGCAAACGCTGTGCTCTTCACTGGAGCAAGACCGGTCTTTGCAGACATCGGCAAGGATTACAACATCGATTCCGAAGAGATTCTGCAGGCGATAACGCCGAAGACGAAGGCGGTGCTTCCTGTACACCTGTACGGATGCCCTGCCGAGATGAGAGCGATTCAAGAGATCGCAGAGGATCGCCACCTGATTATAATCGAGGATGCGTGTCAGGCGCACGGCGCAACGTACGATGGCAGGAAAGTAGGATCGTTCGAAACCGGCGTCTTCAGTTTCTATCCGACAAAGAACATGACAACCGGCGAAGGCGGGATGATCACGACCGACGACCCCGAGGTTGCGAAGCGGGCAGGGATGCTCAGGGATCATGGCTCAAGCAGGCGGTACGTTCACGAGATGCTCGGCTACAATCTGAGGATGACTGATATGGGCGCTGCAATCGGCATGGTGCAGCTAACAAAGCTCGACCGCTTCAATGCCACAAGAAGAAGGAACGCAGCGTATCTCACAGGGAAACTGAAAGGTACCCGTGGGCTAACGACGCCGGATGATGCTCCTGGTCACGTATTTCATCAGTACACCGTGCGGGTTGCAGGTGGGCGCGATGATGGTGCGAGGGACGATCTGGTGGCGTATCTTGGCGAGAAAGGTATTGGAACCGGAATATACTACCCGATCCCGATTCACAAGCAGCCGCTCTATCAGAAACTCGGGTTCGAGGATACTCTGCCGGTATCCGAAAGGTTCGCGGA
>JAUWHQ010000172.1 GCA_030605805.1 Methanosarcinales archaeon
TATTTATATTTCTCCTGCAATATCCTCGCTGGTATGTCCCTTATGTGCTGACGCTGCTGTACGTGATCTGGTGGCTTGCAGTCACAGCCGAGTACGACCTCTGGAAGGTCTCAGGATCGTGGGCATGGGTATTCGTGCCAATTCTCATCGTCCCGACGATATCCATCGTGACCGACATACTCGCAGGAAGTTATATGCTGCTTGCATGGATGGCGATCGGGCTGGTGGTATATACCAGTGCGTACTATCTGTGGGGCAGGTATCTTGTGCATGGCATACTCCCGTACGACCTGCACCGACGGTTAAAACCGGGGCACACGAAACTACGTGGTTTGTACCGACCTCGAGAGTCAGGAGAACCCCGGGAACCACAGGAACCCCGGAAATCCGGGAACGGACGTTGATGCCCGGCACATCATCCGGACCTTCAAATCCGAAGATATCCTCCGAAACATCCCCACGCATCGATGCCAAGGCAGGTCAGCCATGCGATTATGACGCCCTGAAGCAGCAACCCCATAAAAAGCGAGGGGATTGCCCTGTGCAGCGATATGCCGATTAAAGCAGCACCGATTCCGGCGAAGTGACCTCCAAATATCAGTGTTGACAGAATTATCCCGATACTGCCGAATTTTTCTGTATATCTTCCAGTCTTTTCGTGTGCTCTGTCCAGATACCATGAGATGTGTTTGAATTTCCTGATCGCATCGATGATCCGGTAGAAGAGGAACGTCGGCAGCAGATTCCCTATGGAGGCTACGGCGATCACCGTCACCGGGTTGATGTCGCCAAGGATTCCCACAGGGACGCCGATTCCTGCTCCGAGCGGACTCATGCTCACCAGAAAGACATCGATGATATTCATGCCGGATGCCACACCACTATATCACTCAACCACCGCATAATAATACTCCCCGCTCGCTTTCTGTTCCCGGTCAAGCCGTGATCCCAGTTCATTGATCCTTGGTCGCTTTGTCTCCTCATCTCGTCTGAATGTGATATTTAAATTCTTCAGGAACCTGTTCATCCCCTCGCGCAGGTCAAACGGTCCGAAGACCTCGCCATGCACGGCAGGCTCACCCTCAAAGACCAGCAGCCGGTCGCTTAAGAGATCGACCATGTATATGTCGTGATCGATCACGATCGCAGTCACATGCCTGTTCTCGGCAAACCGCCTGATCGCGGTACACGCAGAGACCCGCTGCTCGACATCGAGGTGCGCGGACGGCTCATCCAGTATGTACAGGTCAGCCTCCCTTGAGAGACATGCGGCTATTGCAACCCGCTGGAGTTCTCCGCCGCTGAGGTCTGATATCTCTCGTTCCATCAGGTATCTGAGCTGGAGCGGACCTGTGATCTCAGTCTCGTAATAACTGGTATCGACCATGCGCGTGATGCTTCTGAGGAAATCGTGAACACGGAGGTCAGAATCCGGTTTTATGTACTGCGGCTTGTATGAAATCTTGATATCGGCGGATATCTCGCCGGTCGTAGGCTGGGTAACTCCGGCGAGCAGTTTTGCAAACGTACTCTTCCCGATCCCGTTCGGACCGACTGCGCCGACGACCTCGCCCACGCACATCTCGCCGCCGGCAACTGCAAGCGAAAAAAGATCATACGCCTTTGTGAATCCTGAAAACTCGAAGAGCACAGGGATATCCTTGACCGATCGCGGCGCATGTACCTCGAAATCGATCGGCTTCGGTCTGATCCGCACGTTCTCCTCTGGCAGAAACCCGCGCAGATACTGGTTGATCGCCTGTCGCACGCCTTTCGGGTGCGTGATCACACCAAACCCGCCGGGTTCGCCGTACCCGATATGCACGATATCCGCGAGCAGATCAAGGATTGCGAGATCGTGCTCGACGACCAGAACCGCGCTCTGCGCTGCAAGCTCCCTGATCATGACCGCTGCGCGGATACGCTGGTGAATGTCAAGATACGGGCTTATCTCGTCAAAGAAATAGAAATCAGCATCCCTGGCTGCACATGCAGCGATTGCGATGCGCTGGAGCTCGCCACCGCTGAGATCTCCCAGATCACGGCGGAGGATGTGCTTGATATCGAGTTTTGAGATCAGATTGTTGAGTTCTCCTCGTTCGTCCACCTTTTCGAGCAATTCCGATGCAGTACCGCTGAACACTTCAGGAATCCGATCTATATACTGTGGTTTCTGCGATAATTTGATTTCGTTTCTGGATATCTTGATCAGATAATCCTGAAGCGTGGATCCTGCATAATACTTGAAAATATCGTCCCAATCAGCATCGGTTCCGAGATTCGGCTTTAAATTTCCGGCTAAAATCCGGACCGCGGTTGTTTTTCCGATTCCGTTCGGACCGAGTATGCCGACCACCCTGCCATGCTGCGGTATCGGCATGCCGTACAGCACAAAGCCGTTGGTGCCGTATCTGTGCGATGGCTCGGTCAGGGACTCAGGGAGCGATATAATCTTGATAGCCCCGAATGGACACTTTTTGACGCATATACCGCATCCTATGCAGAGTTCTTCTGAAATAACCGGTTTTTTCCCATCCATCTTGATGGTCTCGTCGCCTGTCCGCACGCGCGGGCAGTATTTGATGCACTCAAGCGAGCACATCGCCGGCTGGCACCGGTCCCGATCCAGTATTGCGATTCTCATGGATATGCAACGTTTACATCTGAATCGGTAACAATATGTATCTAACCCCTGCCTGATGCCTGAACATCTTGCCTGCGTGCCCCTAACAAACGCTCTTCGCCGCGATAAACTCCCGCACCAGCCGTGCGCCGAGCATCGCGCTCTCCCCGTGGTCGTAGCCCGGATTTACCTCGACAATGTCAAAACCGCGCACGTACGGCGCGGCAAGCCTTATTGCAGCACGCACATCCCGCGGGCTCAACCCGAACGGCTCAGGATTGCCAACGCCGGGCGCATACGCCGGATCGATCACATCGGCATCGATGGACAGATAGATTTGCTTGCAGCCGCGATCAAACAGCGCATCGAGCGATTCCCGGATCACAGACTCCACCCCGGCGTCGTTCACCTCATCGGCAGAGTGCCACAAAATCCCCACCTCTCTCGCGTATGCATATTCCTCTGCCGAACCGCTCCGTACGCCGATTAAAACGCATTTATCGGTCAGATCATCGATGATATTTCTTGAAACGCAGGCATGAGACTGCTTGACCCCGAGATATTCGTCGCGCAGGTCGAGATGCGCATCAAGGATGAGTATCCCGGAATCAGGGTCAGGACGGTCCGGATCATCAAATGCCTCTGTAAAAGCCCTGACACAACCATAAGTCAGCGTGTGCTCGCCGCCAAGTGCGATCGGGATCTTGTGGTCCCGCAGAATCATCGCAGTGACATCGCAAACCATACGCAGCATCTCGTTGGTGTGGGTATCGAGATCGAGATCGCCGAGGTCATGGATGTTCAGATCGGTCAGATCGAGATCAAAAAAATCGTTGTACGTCTCAAAGTTGTAGCTTGCCTTCCTTATTGCGTCTGGTGCCTCGCTGCTGCCGTGCCGAAATGACGAAGTGGCATCGAAAGGCACGCCAAATATCACAAAGTCTGCATCTTCATAACCTGCAGTCGCATCAGCAAAGACACGCTCTCTGAACATCATTGCATATTATATATTATCGCATATCAAGCCGCATCTTGCCCATTGCGGTGACATAAGTGATATCCTTTCCCTCGACAACACGATCCCGGAACTCCTCAGGGATTTTAAGCTCAAATGTGGAGTAGTCAGCCATATCCATCAACTGTACAACGTCACCTGCGATCGAGAGGACCTGTGCGGTCTTGCGCTCGACGATCGGCACGAATATCTTGGCTGATACCGGCTGCACAATCGATCGCTTCTGCCCGTCAAAAAGCCCGATGGTATCGACCCGTGCTTTGGCAGATCCGTGTTTTCCGGGCTTCGATTTCGAAATAGCCTTGATCGCGCATACTTCATCATCAATGATCACATATCTACCTTCTTTGAGATTTCTAACTTCGGTCTGTTCCTTCATGGTAGGTCTCCTTATGTCTCCTTATGTCTCTGTTGGCGTTGATCATGAATCCGCGGCAGTGTACTTAAAATTATGCCGTGTGCCCGGGTTGTCACACCGCAAAGGCGCTGGCGCCGTTTTAAATATCTTACACGAGGGGATATGTGATTTTGGAGAGTCGTGCTGCCAAACCGCCTGAAATGCGGTATAAGACTGGACATGTATGCGGATGAAACGAGTACTGCAAGGAAGGATCTGGTAGCGCCACCATCCTGATCGGTAATGATCGGTTCACTTCAGCACTTTCCCTGTTTCGATATACCATAGATATAGATCGAGTTCTGCCAGATTCATGCTCGATTCCGCCGCAATTTTCACAAGCACATCTTCAATCTCTATATATTTCGTTTTCGTGAGCGTTTTTGGCTTTTCAATCAACCCACACCTTGCTAAAAGATCGATTATATGAAAATCCACGATCGCCAAATCTTTGTAGCCGATATTCCTGAGAAAATGGCTTGCCTCTTTGTAGCCAATTCCTTTTATATTTTTAACCAGCCACTCTCGTGATTCATGCTCATTCTCGAAAGACTCAACGGTCTCTTTCAGTGAATCTTTATACCTTCTCGCCTCAACGATATATTTCGCTCTGATGTTGGGGTAGCGATAACCGAGTTCCTTCAATCTATCTGCTAACTGTGACTCAAAAAGAGTCAAAAACCCATCTCCTATCTCTTCCTGAATTTTTATGCTCTTTTCAGCGGTGAAATTGGCGGTTAAGATGCAGAAGCAGAGCTCCTTAAAAATTTCACCGCATGGTTTCTCGCAGGTCTCCTCAAACTCCTTTATGCGGGCGTTTACCAGAGTGATCACCTCTGTATCGTCCCTCTTCAGACGCTCGATGGTTTTTAGCAGGTTGTTTATAGTCATAGCTCCAGTATTGCTCCGGCTCTTTGTAGGGGGAATTGATGATCAGTTGGTCGATTGTGGATTTCATGTTCACTCCGGCGTTTGAAGGATATTTTCTATGGCATCAATAAGCGGCGATAAATCGCAATGGACTGTTTCCCAGACGATGTGCAGATCAACGTCATCATATTCATGTATCATGATATTGCGCATGCCAATCAGATCACTCCATGGTAAATCAGGATAATCCTCATGGGTTTTAACCGATATCCGGCGGGCAGCCTCTCCCATTATCTCCAGCCTGCGGATTACGGCGTCCTGACACTGAAGGTCGCCCAAGAACTCGTTTTTGTCCATCCCACTGACATAATCCGAAGCGATTTTTGCCGCTTCCAGAATGTCTGTTAAGTATTCTCGATCACGCTGCATAGATAGCCTCTGCTGAATTTAGGATAGCATCCCTGCGAATGCGATTACGACTTGATTCGATGCCCCGGCGGCTGACTAGATCAACATCACGTCCAAAGATTTGCTTGAGTTCGTCCTGCATGTGGACGAGATCGAATAACGTGTGTCTCGCATCTTCCTCGAAGGTGACGAGTACGTCTATGTCGCTATCTGGTCGGAAGTCGTCGCGCAAGACAGAGCCGAAGAAGGCGAATTTGCATATCTGCCACTTTTCGCAGAATTTGGCGATCTCTTCTTTTGGTAGGTCGATCTGTGCTTGGGTCATTTTCTGCCTCTGCAATCTTTAAACTTTCAATGTCGCGGTCGTACACATATATAGTGCTGCCATCGTCTCTTCGCTGGTTTCAGCGGCGATTGCGTCATCGATGATCCTCTCGATCTGGCTGCGCTGCGGGTCGAACTGGAGCGATGGGTCGAGGTGTGGGTCGTAAGTGTAAGTCTTCTTCCCGGCGTCTCGGTCGGTCTCGGGGGTTACCAGACCGACAGGCGGGTTATTGGTGCGCTGGGCTTCCTTGTGGTCGTACTGGTCGATCGGTTTCTTTCCGGGTTTTCGGTGTTTCGGCATTTGGATCGTCTCGGTTGTTGTGGGTGGTTATTGTGTTTTTTGGGAGGGTGGCATTTTCGTGTTTGCGAAGTTCCGCCAAAGGCGGAATTTGGATGAGCGAAACGAATCGCAAACATGCTGTTAGGCAGATGCTCAAAACTTGTAGGGGGTACCCTCTTTTGAGCGAAGCCACTTATGGATAATAGTCTTGAAAAGGGATTTTGCTTCAGAAATTGTCATGGGGTCTTTAGGTGGTGGTATATTCCCAGCGCCATGACGGGAGTCGTCCCCACTTGCATCAGGACTATTAGCTGTCTGCTTGAAACGTTTGATTGCCCTTCTACTTGCCCACCCCCTTTTTGCAATGTCTCCACCATCGCTCTTAATTACATCATAGATGCGATAGAGACTTACCCAATTATGGTTACCAGCACCGAAGAGCCGAAGAACCGTAGCGACATTTGGATCGTGTTGGGCAATCGCAATCCAATCTGGAATCGGATCGGCTTGATGAGGCTCTTCTTGATCTTGGACCGTACCGTCTGCTGCTACAACAGACTCACTTACGCTAACCCTCAAACTGGCGTCCAAGGAACAACATACGAAAAATTGACGTTTCCCATCACCATTGACAGCACAGTCCACTACCAGAGGTTTTCGCATTCCCATGGCTAACATTGCAGCTCCATTAATTAGAGACATGATCTCGATAGCCCTATTCTGCACATCATCGGCGTCGTTTAGTAAATCAAAATCCGTCGATTTCAGAATGAAGTCCGATCCTTCTTGAATAACGCGCAGTTCTGGTGAATTGAGAGACTTAGACAACTCTTCAAGATCGGAGTTCTCCCCTGTGATCGGTACAAACCATTCCACCATACTTTTCATCCTTTTACACCTTTTCTTTCCCAGACAAACTGCATCCAACGGGGCTTTCCATCCTACTTACACCCTTATTACTCACATACGTATATATTTCTACCGTCTTCAAGCTTTCACCACCCCAAACCTCACATACCACCCCCGTCTCACCCCAATCCCCCACCTCCCCCCACCTCTTCCAGAACCCCAGCCAATTCCTGCGGACTCGGCAACTGACCGCTGAACCCATCAGGTAGTCTGGAGGTGAGCCTGTATTCGGATACACCAATCGGTTTTCTCATATCCCTCAGGGAATACTCGGCAACAAGCCCACTTTTACTCTTGCACAATATAATCCCGACAGAAGACTGGTCATCCGGGTGTCGCACCA
>JAUWHQ010000146.1 GCA_030605805.1 Methanosarcinales archaeon
GTCATAATCGGCATCGCACATTGTCACGCCTCTATCAGGTCGTACCCCATCGCTCTGGCAATGTCCGTCCGGACATACCATGCGGCGTTGAGCCGGTAGAGCAGCCCGGCGTGGATGATCATGTTCCATTTGATCGCATCCATGATCTCCTCGGCGAGCGCGTATACCTTCATCTCCGGGCGCACCCGGAGTGTCTTCCGCTCCGCATCGATCTCTCGCTTCTGTGCGGTGCGTTCGTCACGTTCGGCTATCGATCCCTGCCGGTCGAGCTCATCGAGGAGTTCCAGGTGGTGGGTGCGGTCTGCGAGGTCCGCGATCCGGTCTTCGTCGCTCATTCCATGCACCCTGCTAACTTTTCGAGGTCGATCCCGAACTCCTCTGCTATCCGCTTTATCGCGACCATCGCATCGCCCGCATCGCAATTCTTGCTGTTGAATCCGGTACCGCCGCCACCTTCATCGTGGTTGAACACGTAGACAATGCAATCTACGCCAGCATTGGGTATGCTGTCAAAGGCTTTAAACAAAGCATCGTTCACAGCTTCCACTGTTGCCATTCTAAACATCCTCCTTTTTTGATGTTGATCGCGGCGTTGTGATCGCGGTCCATGACGCTGCCGCAGGATGGACATGTGTACGTCCTTTGTGACAGCGGCATCTCCTGGATATTGCCGCAGATGCAACATTCTTTTGATGTATTTCTTGGGTTAACCAGTTTTACGGCTCCACCAGCGTATTCTGCTTTGTAGGTCGTTAGACTGATTAACATCCCCCAGGATGCATCATGGATTGATCTTGCAAGATGATGGTTCTTAACCATGTTCTGTATCTGCAAGTCTTCAAATATGATCAGATCGTAGGTATCTGAAAGTGTCCGGCTCGCTTTGTGCAGGCAGTCTTTCCGGATGTTTCTCACCTTGCGATATATCCCGGAAAGCACAACCTTCTGTTTATCCCGGTTGCTCGATCCTTTTTTCTTTCGCGAGAGGTGTCGATGTGCTCTCCGGAGCTTGCTGTCGTACTTGTCCAGCGTTTTAGGGTTGCCTATCTCTGTGCCGTCTGATAGTGTCGCGAGTGTGGTTATCCCAACATCCACGCCGACCGAGGTCTGTGGCACAACAGGCTCGGCGTCTGGTAGTTCTACACTGAAGGACGCACACCACTGGTCTCCATCGCGCTTGATGGTACATGTTTTGACTTTTCCTTCCAGTTCTCTGTGCTGGAATATTCTTATCGCTCCGATCTTCGAGAGGATGAGCTTTGCGCCTTCGAGCTTGGATCCATGTCCATACACGTCCGGATATGTGAAGCTGTCGTATCTTCCGTAGCCTTTGAACCGCGGATAGCCGGGTTCTTCCCAGGATTTCACGCGTCTGAAGAACGCTTTGAAGGCTTTATCCACGCGTTTGAGCACGTCCTGGAGGACGTGACCATAAACTCCTTGATAATCTGCGAATGGCAGCCAGCGCTGCTGATCGTAATACGATAATCCACAGTTGCAGTCCTCGTACGCGGTCTTTCTGTCGTGCAGCATGTCGTTGTAAAGATGTCGGCACATAGCGAGCACATGCAGTAGCTTTATGGTCTGCTTCCGCGTCGGGTATATCCGAAACTGGTATGTCTTTCGCATGTTAGTGATGATGGTGATGGTATTCTACTTAAGCCTTTCGATTCGCAGCGGTAGAGGGGATTTTTGCGTCGTCCCCGACACCCCTTCCTCTCCATAGCCGCTCACAACCTCATCAACCCTGATCTGCTCGAACGGTCTGCCTCTTGTGGTGTAGAGCATCAGCAGATTGCGCCCCTGGATGAAGAGACCGTACCCTTTGGGTGGAGATCCTATCACAGCAAAGAACCTCACTGACTCGCCGCCCGTGTCGGCGCCAGTATGCAACGCATACATCTGCTGATCTCCGGGGGATTCATCCGGGTTGTGGTGGCGCACCAGCTTTTCTTTGATCTCGTCGTAGCTTATTGTTTTCATGACTTCATCTCCGACGTTTTAACCTGGGACCACCTTTGCGCCCATATTGCACAACTGGTGGGGTCACGGTCGGTTTTTGACCTTCGGGGTATCGCATCGGTTCGATGTCGTTGATATCAAGTTTTTCCGTGTCTGTGAAATACCTTATATCTTTAATGAATTCTTTCAGTGTGTGTATGATTGTTCTTACACTTTTCATCTGAACCACCACCCGCTGAGTTTTTCACTTCCATTGCAAGCCACCGCGGTTCTGCCAGTGTATAGATACAAATAGTCTACACCATCAATACCCCTGATTGCACATCTCCATGCATCACCCCCTGCCCCAGTTGGTACATAAGTACCCGTTTCATCGCCGACAGTGACCGTCTTATCCGGATGAAGTGTTATCTGCATTTCTCCAAAACCAGCTGAAAGGTCATGGGTTGTTAGATATTCCGATATCTCATCTGCTGTGAATACAGAATCTATATTCGGTGCCGGTTCAGAATAGCTCTCCAATTCGATGCATCCGGATAGCATGACCATTGCAATCAAAATGCCGATCATAGTGATTTGTTTGCCTTTCATATAATCACCCGAGGCATATCTGCGATGAAGTCATGTGCTTCCTGAACCATGATAACGAATTCTTCATCAGTAAGCTGTTTCCGGTCAACCTCTTCCAGAGCATTTAGTCTTCGAGAAATCTCTTTGACTATTTTCTTACTAAGTGGACCCAGCGAAGCCCGCCCGATAGGATCCACGCCCGTACTCCCGTGGTTCCCGGTACGTGTATCGACCGTAACAGAAAACGCTGAATCAGAAGTATTATATACAACGACTATTGACGATTTCTGTATCCATGTCTCAGGCAATCCGTACTCGTCGTATAGTCCCTGGTCGTGCTCTTCATCCCTGCGTTTCAAGTATACTATGTTTTCCATCATCTCATCATCCCCGCCATTTGTATCTGCTCACAACTTCCTCGACCCCGATCTCCTCGAACGCTTTGCATCTCGTCGTGTAGAGTACCAGCAGCTTGCGTCCCTTGACGAAGATACCGTATCCATCGGGCGGCAACCCCGGTAACACGAAGAAAATCACGTCTCCGCCGTCCGGTTCGACGCCAGCATGCAGCACAATCAACTCCCGGTTCTCGGGCATCTCGTCGGGGTCGTGATGCCGCACCAGTTTTTCTTTGATCTCGTCGATGCTTATCGTTTGCACGGCGCTATACCGCACATTGTCCCCCTGTGTCATGGCGTCCACTCCTCTTCGCTCTCCGGGTATTTCGTGGTGTCTTCCGGAACCTCTTCCATATCGAGGAAACCGGGGTCGGGGTAATCCGGCTCGGGCACATCGCCCGAGA
>JAUWHQ010000223.1 GCA_030605805.1 Methanosarcinales archaeon
TGCTTTTGCAGTGCCCATCAGCGGAGGCAATGCTCAGCCGAGGATATTTCAAAGCATTCTGCAGTATCGCGTGGGTGGGATCGCAGAGCGCGGTTGTAGAGTGGTGAGTGGGTCGGGCGAGTAATATTGTCCCAAGACCGGGGCACTGGAAAAGGTATTGAAGAAGGAGAATGCGTCTGTGCGCGGGAGTGCTGCAGATGCTATTGAAGGAATCAAAGCCAAACAAAATCCGTGATGAGACGGTTCTGGTCTTTGAGCGGGCATACAATTTTATCGCCTGTTTGCGCGATTTGAGGTTAAACGCATTGTTTCCTGCACCCTCTGATAAAGTGGAATCCGTACGGGTTGGAAAATGGTTATTTTGCGATATAATCATTCATAGACACCAATTTAAACTCATGAAATCCAACCTCAAAATGACGCCATAGCTCCACCCTCCAACGCCTGGTGCCACCCAACGCAAGCCTTGCCCGCCCCTGCCCGCATCGATGACCGGACCCGGGACATCTCCATCCCGGATCGCCCCCAACCACGTTTCAAGCTACCCCCTGCTGACCTTTTTGATCGCTCTTGCGGCGTTGCGCGACCCCCCAGAGCAGCCCCAAATTTAGATACCTTTAAATCAATGTACATCAGAAGATTACCACGACGGGCTCGTAGATCAGCTGGAAGATCGTCGCCTTTGCAAGGCGAAGGCCCTGGGTTCGAGTCCCAGCGAGTCCATAGATGAAATCGAAGATGACGTGGATCAAGGCGGACGCGGGCAACTGGGATGCACAGAAGGATAGAATCACGACGAGTCTCGAATCTGGTGTGGAGTGCGTGCTCACATCAGCGGATCATATCAAGAAGGTCCGCGAGCTTGGAGATATCCGGGTGGCGTCACCGCTGCCACGCGATGTGTCTGAAATGCCTGACATCGTTGTTGTCGGTGTGGGCGGGGAAGGCGACGGGACAAATCCGCTTCCAACTGATTTAACCGGATCGATGGACATTATCACGGCGCAAAAATTATCTTCCGAAGGAAAGACGGTTGCCGGGTACGTCGTCATCCAGAACAAGGAGTATGAGCGGTTCGCAGCCGAACTCGGGCGAGTTTGCGATTATCTAATCGTGGTAGGCACCGACTGGAAGGTGATTCCGCTCGAAAACCTGATCGCAGGACTATTCGAGGAAGATGTGAAGATCATAGCCGGAGTTCAGGATACAGAAGAAGCAAAAGTCGCGCTCGAGACGCTCGAGCACGGATCGGACGGCATTCTGATCGATACCGATGATTCGTCAGAGATCAAGCGCATCACAGGCACTGTCGAACGCGCTGGCACGCCCGCGGTGCCGCTTCAGGTCGCACAGGTGACCACGGTCAAACCCGTTGGTATGGGTGACCGGGTCTGCGTGGACACCTGCTCGTTGATGACGGTTGGAGAGGGGATGCTTGTCGGATCGCAGGCAAACGGGCTCTTTCTGGTGCAATCAGAGGCAGAAGACAGTCCTTATGTGGCGTCACGCCCGTTTAGGGTCAATGCTGGCGCGGTTCATGCGTACGTCCGGGTCGGCGACAAAACCAGGTACCTCTCAGAACTCTGCGCAGGCGATCCGGTGACCACGATCAATGCAGATGGCGAACAGAAGGATGCGATCGTAGGAAGGGTCAAGATCGAGCGGCGACCTCTGACGCTTGTCGAGGCTGACGTCGATGGAAACGTGATAAAGACGCTTCTGCAGAACGCCGAGACGATCAAACTCGTTGGCGCGGACGGTGCTCCGATATCGATTGCGAGTCTCAAGGTCGGTGATGAGGTGCTCGTCCATTTCGAGGATTCGGCACGGCACTTCGGGATGAAGATCGACGAGACGATTATTGAGAAGTAGCGTACAGTTCCTTCCGCCTCGCTTCGAGATTCTCGATATCACGTCCTGCATACTCCGCGGCGGTTATGACCCTCTTCCCTGCATCATCGGCTGCCTCATACACCGGTGCGATCCTCTCCCTGTACCTCAAATCACGCATAAAATGATGATCAGGAATAATCGTGTGTGCCGGCGTCTCTGTGATGATCCGTATCATGTTTTCGATGCTCAATTCAAGGCTTTTCTTCGAGTATCTGAACCCGAGCATGTACGTCATCGGTCCGTCCAGTATGACAACATCCGGCTGCTCCTCAATCACGAACCGTATCTGCTCAGGCATAGCCGGACCCTCGACGTCGCTTGTATGGATGAACTTCTCGCCACCGCATTCAATCGATGTCTGCACCACAAACCCAAGTCTCGGGTTCGTTCCGTGGCACACAGCATCTGAAAATCGGATCAGGGTCTTCCCATGCACAAATTCGCTTCCATCCGCAGTTTTTATGGATTTCGGGATGTCTTTTAACTTTTTCAGGAAATACGATGCCCTTTTGGTCTGGCTTTTGTTTATCTTCTCTTCGGGATGTTTTATGTACAGAATTTTATCTCCATACAGCATGGGTTCTTCCGGGTTGTGATGATCGTAATGATAGTGCGAGACGATCAGAACGTCTGCGCGGGCGGCATAATCCTCTATGCACTCCCACAGTTCCAGGTTCCTCCCGATTTCCCGCGGATGCGGGGGCAGCCAGTATCTGCTCGGACCAAGCGCCACGCCCGGGTCGATCAGGACGGAGAGATCGTCTGTTTCGACGAAAGTCGCCATCGATCTGGCACCGAAGCTGTCGAAAGCGAGCGGGGTTACTTTCAGTATATGCTAAACCTCCCAATCATTTTATTTCAGACGTTTGTATGGTGCGGCACTATCTAAATGTATGGCAAGCGTCGAATAGGTTTGCAACGCCCGAGAACAGATCATCCTCGCGATCATCCACTACGATCCTTTTTCTGGTAGCTCTCACTCCAAAACCTCCGCAACACGCGTAATCTCGCTTAGATCCTGTGTGTACCACTTCTCTGATTCAGGTTTCCTGATGTGTGCTGGCAGAAGATAGCTAAAGGCACCTTCCGGTGCATGGCTTTTGAACTTCGCAGTAGCTACCTTCGCCTTTGCTGGCTTTACATATATTCTATCAAAGGACTCCCTAACGATCAGCCACACCCTTCCGGCAAGCACAAAGATCTCATCGATCGGATACTGCACCTCGCCGATCGTCTGTCTGGAACTGACGTCAATGACCTCCACCACTTTGTTTGAGGGAATATTCGAATGAATCTCGCCCTTTGCTCCAAGATCCATCAATCTGGTTGTCGCACCCCATTTCTCATGCCATTTTTCGATCCATTCGCTCTTCACAAGGTGACTTAAGATGTCTCTCAGTTCGTCTTCAGGACAGAACCCCTCAAAGAGATTTCGAAGGTGGCAATCGGTAAGCCCGCCGGGACTGGCATAGAGCGAGGAGAAGACCTGCTGCACCACGACTGACGGATCGTGCGAATAATCAACCGGTTCGATGTATCCTGCCATTGCAACGTGAAACATCCGTTCAAGCAGCATCTGTTCATCCGCAGAGCCGTACATGGCAAAGACCCGGTTCCTCTGCATACGCCTGCTCCCCCGCCCGATCCGCTGGAGCAGCGATGATATGCTCCACGGGACTTCTGCAAGCACGATGGCATCGATATTCCCGATATCAATCCCTATCTCAAGCGTCATGGTAGCCACGCAGACTCCGTACTGCGCGTCCTTCATGAAACTCTCGGCTTCTCCACGAATCGATCTGCTTAAACTGCCGTGATGGACAACAACGCGGTTAGAACCCCA
>JAUWHQ010000094.1 GCA_030605805.1 Methanosarcinales archaeon
AGATGCTTGATCAGTTCATGGACCGATTCGATACTACCTGCATCTGCCGCCGCATCCGCCCGCTCAAGCAGATGATCGGTGACATCCTTAAGAGCAGAGGTCACGACGATCAGTTCATGCTCACGGTACCGGTTTATCAACTCGGCGACCCATTTTATCTTCTCGCCATCCGCAATCGACGCACCACCGAACTTCATGATCAACCGCATATCTGGTAAGGGGGCGATGCTCCTTGAAAAAGATAGCGGTTAGAACATGGCTGTCGATTTTGTATGGTGCTCAAGTGTCAGACCAAACCACGCGAGTCCGGTAATCGATTTTCCCGGGCACGTATCGGTCCCGCCCCACAAAACCACACCCGACCACGCGCCAGCCATCGACCTCCGCGTACCTTATGATAGCCTCCCGAAGTCAGCGACCCCGTTTTGAAAAAAACGGGTCATCCATGTGCCATTGCTTCAGACTTTGACGTTGCGCCCCCTCAGTTTGATCACTTCCCCCTACCAGTCCGCCACACACTCTGCACCACATCCCGCATCACAACCAGCAAACCAAGCCATTCCTTTGCTGCAAATTGAGTTATTGCTTGCATGACTCGCTGGTGAATCTTGTGTCGATTCGGCTGTTTAAGTCGCACAATCAGAATGCCGTGGTGGAGTTCATAACGATGTTGCGTAAACCCCTTGTCTGTCGTGATCAACAATCGCCCTTCTCGCTGAACCGTCTCCCAGAGAGCATCATCAGTCATGCCCTCATCCGCTGTGCCGCGAATGTCTCGCACGTCGTGCCCCATCTCACGCAGCACCCGAACGGTCATCAATGGTATGTTTTCGTCCACGAAAATCTTCATGCCGCACTCGCCAATGCCTCAATGGGCGTAACTTGTTCCTCAGCCAGCGACGCTGCGTAGTCAAGACAGATAAGAATATCCTCCAGTTCAAGTGAAGGGTACTCTTCCAGAAGCTCCTCGATCGTGTCTCCATTTGCCAGCATGTGTATGATCTGGTGGACTGGGATACGGGTCCCTTTAATGCAAGCCTGCCCGTGGCAAACCTTTGGATCGATTGAAATACGGGGATACATAACATCACCTCCTCATAGGTCGATTGCTTCTACCGCCGCTGTTTGATATGTTTATCGCTCTTCGGTAGTTCCATCCGGGGTCTGCACTCGCTATCGGTGCGATTGAAGCGAGAAACATCGCCGCAACTAAAAGGGATATGAACATCTTTTGGGTACAGTTGCTTTTTTGTTTCACTTTCATGGTTTTCATGATTTCCAACTCCTTCTGTTTTCATATATTCTTTGTCTTGAGCCCAAAACCGCGCCACCCCGCAATGAATTGCGAGGCATCACGCTATCTCGAACGACATTCTATTATAGTTTTACTCTTCCTTCGCCACTTTCCCAGTTGTCTGGCACTTCACTGTCTGTGAATTCTTTTAGTGCTTTGTAAATGGCTGGCTTTAATACGTAATCAAGTGCATATGCACAGTTTGGACATAATGCCAGACAGTTAACCTCTTTGTTGTCTCCACCAGCTTCATTATTCACTATGTGTGCCCATTCCAGTCCGTTGTTTTTTCCATGTAGCTTAGTTCCACAAATCTGGCATCCGCTTTCACATCGCCCTCTAAACCACTCTGAATCTTTGTTTGGTTCTCTCATTTACATCGCCCCAATGTCGTTCTCGCCAGTTTGGACCTGCGCTGGCTAAGCTGATTATAAGTCACCAAACCCCGGACTTAAGTACGGAGCCTGTACACCGCGCTCTCACGTGGACTTCGCCGGCGTCTTGCACGTAATCAGACAGTAGCAAACCCGTGCATAGATCATGGCAGAGTTTTCCTCGTTCCATGACCGGTAAATCGAAACTCATCCGATATAAAACCGCTCCGTGAGACTCCCCATTCAACCCACCCGTACACGATCCTGATCCGGTGCCAGACAAAGCCTAACAGCCCCTTTTTAGCGACGGGCGGCGTGCGCACAGATCAGGCAACACCGCCGTAAATTTAAGTACGCATCCCGAACCATCAAAACCATAATGCGATTGGGCGATATCATCGAAGTATCCTCGGCTGACAGTTACATCGCGAAACTCGCTGACGAGGACCGCGGGTTTATCGGGCAGTTCGTCTCCATACCGGCAAAAGAGAGCGTGATCATCGGCGTCATCGCCGGACTTGCCCATTCAGTGAGAGAGGAGATGCTCGGGTTTTTATCGCCGGATAAAAAGATCAAATACCAGCCGTACATCGAGGATTACAAGAACAGTTACGCAATCATTCGCGGGCTCGGGAGACTGCCAGGTAACGGGGATGAGACCGACAGATACATGATCGATAAGCCGCCGCACATCGACGATCCTGTTGAGCCGGCATCACACGACGAGATCGTGCGGTTCCATACGGTGCATGGAAAACCGGGCGCCCGATATCTACATGACATGCAGGATCAACTGGATGCGCCGGTTATTATGAGCATGACCAAACAGATCGAGGCTGCAATTCCTGAGAGCGGCGACATGCTGCGTCTGGTCAGACGGTATGTGAAGCGGACTTAAGCGATATGCGACGGCTGCCGCATGACATCCGGGTCGTCTGCTACCCTCTCGCGGATTTTAGGCTATTTTGCGCTCTTGACATAGATCGCAGGTCTGCCCGGTTCTGCAAACTTCCGCCTGCCATGGGGATCGAGGTCATCTCCGGCGGCATCGGCATCCAGCACCTCGACTGCGCACCCGAGTTCCTGCTTAAAGAACTCACGTGCCTCTGAAAGCACAGCGCGCTCATCCGGTCCCTCGAGACGGTCATCTCCTCGCACATCGTCCCATGTCCGCACATCCTTGATCAACTGCTGCACAAACTTCGGAACATCCCGCGCATGTTTCTTGATTTCAGGATCCTGCATCAATTCCTTCATCAGAGAGCCTATATCCAGTTTTCCAGCCCGACTCGCCAGAAGAACCTGCTCAAGCACCGTATTCTTCCAGACCGGGGCTGTGAACAGTGTTATTCGCTCCGGTTTCATCGATGTCACCCTGATGATCTCCTCGATGTCGTCGAGTGTGCTCTCGACCAGTTCTTCTGCTCGTTCGGCATGTCTGTCGATCAAACCCGAATCCGGAGCGGGATATTCCGAAAGCGAGACAAAACCATCCTCTCCAATCCCTCTCCACAGTTCTTCGCAGATATGCGGCGTGAACGGAGCCATCAACCTGATCCAGACATGTATGACATCTTTCAGTGACGAAACGCCGCCTCTGCGCTGATACCACTTCAGATCGTGCATCAACAGATAGAACGCGTTCTGGAGTGCGTGTCTCGTGCGGAGCACCTCAAGAGCGTCTCTCGTTTCAGAAATCCGGTGTTGAAGCCGGCTCATCATCCATTTATCGATGATCTTTGGCGGTTCATCGCTCTTCTGATCGTTGATGACACTGTATACGAGATTGTAAAATTTCTCGACCTGTTTCTGATTGTTTTTCACGCTCTCTGACCGCCAATCCGCATCCTGGGTGTGTTCGGCTGTGCCAAGGATGTATAGCCTTGTGACGTCCGCCCCGTACTCTGTAACAGCATGTTTCATCGTGAGCAGCGGTCCCTTTGACTTGCTCATCTTCTCTCCTTCGAGAGAGACAAAACCGTTGACAGCAATCGCTCTGGGGAGCATTTTCTTCGGAAAGATCGCTACATGGTGGAATATGAAGAACAGAAGGTGATTCGGGACCAGATCCTTCCCGGACGACCTGATGTCAACAGGATACCAGTATTTTAGGTCAGCACGTATCTGTTTTGCGATATCTTCACCGATTGGCAGGTTGCGGGCGCCCCCTTCACCGAGCAGCACATAATCAAAGAACGCGGGCGTCAGTTGATCAACGTCTACCCTGTCAAGATACTTTGAGATGATATAATACGACATATAAATCGTTGAATCGGCGAGAGACTCGATCAGCCACTCGTTGTCCCATGGCAACCTTGTCCCGAGTCCTTTTCTGCGGGCGCACGCCTTGTCCTTGAGCCAATCAATCTTGTTCTCAAATTCAACGCGCAGTTCGGCAGGAATGATCTGCATATCAGAGAGATGCGCGTATACCCGGTCTTTCCACTCCGGATTTGAGTAGTTGACGAACCACTGGTCTTTTACCATCTTCACGACGCACGTTGTCCCGCATCTGCACACAACAGGCAGCTCGCTGAACTCGTAAAAAATGTCTGCAACACCGCGTTCGACCAGATCATTGGTTAAAACGTCTTTTATCTTTGAAACCGCGATTCCGGCGTATTTTCCTGTGTTTTCCTTGAGTATCCCGCTGTGAAACTCCTTTCGGTACACGAGCTTCGTAGCCTGTTCAGCAAGCGGGTCTGACTGGTCGCTTACACCGAGTTCGTCCACCGCCTCGATGGCAGGAAACTCGCCCATGTCAGGGACCCTGATCAGCGAGATCATCTCGAGATCGGATACGTCGCCTGAAATCCCGTACTCGCCAAGATCGACGCCTCTCAGGTCCCGGAGCGCAAGATAGTCATAAGGAGCGTGGGCTGGCACGCCCATCACGATCCCGCTCCCGTTTGCCGGATCCACGAAGTTTGCCGGAAGGATCAGCACGTCATGATCGATCACAGGATTTTTAACCGTTCTTCCAATCAGATCGACGCCCCTGATCTCTCCGATCTTCTCAACCACCTTGTCGGTGTGTGTCAGCTTCTGATACGCCTCCTCGCTGACGATCCACTGCTCACCGTTGACCGTGACCTTCGCATGTATGACGTCCGGATTGACCCAGAGATTCGTCACCCCGAAGACAGTCTCAGGACGCAGCGTGGCACATGGGAGGATCCACTCGTCGGATATATCTGATATATCTGATCCGTTTGGTCCGTTCGATCCATCCGACACGTCTGATTTGAGTTTGAACTTGAGAAGAGTGTAATCAAGGATGTTTGCGCCCTCCCCACGAAGCAAATCGTGATCCTCGACCGGATTATTGTCATTCGGGCACCATCTCACCGGATGTGAGCCTTTTACGATATAGCCCATCCCGTGCAGCTTATTGAACTGCCATTCGATGAATTTCTTGTAAGCCGGGTCGATCGTTGTGAATCTCCGTGTCCAGTCGATCGAATACCCAATCGACCGCATGGCTGCCTCCGATTCCCTGCCGAAGTACTCCACAAGCGATTCAGGAGAATCGAGCTTTGAGATCACGTCACCTGAGATGCCATGCAGTTCTGTGTAGACCCGAATGGTCTCAGGATCACGCTTTGCGATCAGTTCGGCAAGTCCGATGATCGGCGTGCCTGTCGCATGGAACGCCATCGGGAACAGGACGTTTAACCCGAGCATCCGCCTGTATCTTGCTATGACGTCCCCGATGGTGAAAGTTCTGGTATGACCCGCGTGCAAATTTCCGTTTAAGTAAGGATATGGAATTGTTATGAAATATTTCTCTTTATCGGATCTTTCTGGCTGAAATATACGGCTTTCGTCCCATTTTTTCTGCCATTCATTCTCGATTGCCTGTGGATTGTATCGTGGATTCATGCCGATCAAGAAAACCTGAAACCCGATCGTACTTTAAGATTTCTTAAGGATCCAGAGTTGTCAACTTGCGGGGTCTTTGGGTCGATAACTCTGGCATTTTAGGATGTTCGAATCTGGAACGATCGACACGAGACCAAGGGGGCGATAACAAATTCAGAACAACGTCACCGACTCCGTTTTAAAAAGCGGGGCATCTTTGGCCGATGGGGGTCGCGTGTTGGTGTGTTTGTGAAAGCGTAGACAGATGTGGGGTGGGAATGAGCAGATGCAGATGAGATCATCATGTTCAATTTTAAAGGGGTATGGTGTCTATGGTATTGCTTGGCGATCTTTTACATCACTCGACAAGTCGATGGTCTCCTCTGGAGGATATGAAGGTTCGATAATATTTTTTTTAGCAATAATTTCTTGAAATTGTCGTGATGCAATTAAAAAGATGTTAGGTAGTGTGAATATGTTTGCGCAAAGGAAAAATTTTAAAATTGTGTCCACGTTAAATCCACAAGCAATATCCCAATCAAAAACAATTTTAATCGTATCAACTATTATCAATGAAAATGCTAAAAAAACATCAACCAAAAAAATGGTTCCGTATATCGATACTTCTGAAGGGGACTCGAGAAAATTAAAATCTTTCACTATCTTAAATTTGGTAAAAGATTCCGCCCAAAAAGTTAATGCAATTGCAAGAATAATATAATAATAATTACCATTACATAAGGGATCTTGCATAAAATGGTCAATATAGCTATATACGGATAATAATACTATACAACTCACCGACCAGACAAGTCATTTTTTATATACATCTTTTCACTATTTTTTATAATATCATCGAATGCTTTTTCAAACCTAATTGCCATGCTATGAATATTATTGAATCTTTCAGAATACCGATTTGCATCACCGTCGGCATGTTCTTTTTCAGAATACACTGAAAGTGCATCCATAACGCGAAAATGGTTTCTTGGCACTTTGTCTCTATTTGGTTTGTATAATTCGATCATCCCTTCATTAGCAAGTTCGATAATTGTATTTTCTTTATCAGATTTTATTTCAGAAAAAACTACTTGAATTTTAACACTTCTTTGTATGGCTCTGCTGAATGCGTTCTTAACTTTTTCATCATTATAAACCTCTGGATTTGCAGTACCGCCAACGATTCTAATGGTTTTATGCGCTTTGTTTATATCTTTAGCAAGCGATTCTGCGGCTTTTTCATTGTCGTTTTCTATATATCTTTCTATGTGTGAAAATAACTTAATACCTACAATTAATTCAGCAAAAAGACCTAATATAACGATGGTCACTACAACAGCGCCTGCTACTAAATATACACCAGTTGATAGTGCAAAAAATACCATTGCCAAGATCAGCATAATAGATATACTAATACCCACCACGCGCAACGTTCTCATCGTATACAACCCTCCTTTACTATATGTTTTTGTCTCATACGTATTTATAAGTTTCTATATGTTTAGTAGATCGAGACTGCAACCAATTGTCGCATGAAAATGTCTCAAACAGCGATGATAACCGCCGCTGCTTATGGTACTGCTTTTTCGTCTCAATATGTTCAACTCACATCCGTCTATACAAATATACAAACCTTTTACGTAATCATAAACACGGTTACACAATCATATATAAAGGTATCGGTTTATCATGCGCGATGCTTCCGCGTCTCGATTTACCCCATAAAACCCTTTCGACTGCCCGATTCACACCCGACCCACAACACATGAGAAAGCATCGTGTCAGTCTCCCGAAGTCACTATACCCCGGACTTAAGTACGGAACCTGCACATCGCGCCCATCGCATTCGAGGTGGGCGCATTGACGCCCGGCATGTGATCGGTTAGAAGAGTTGGCACGTACCAATCCTGCCAGAGTTCTCTCGAAATCCATGCACAACAAACCTGTACCCATCTCATATAAAACCATCCCAAATAACAGGACTGCCGCCCTGACACTGGCGCCCGATCCTGATCCGGTGTCACATAAGCCAGCCACCCGGGGCAGCTTCCAGACACCCGATAACCTTTTGGGCATCAGCACCAACCCACATAACAAGAGAACGACACAAGGTTACGATTCCCATGAACATAGAAGACACACTGATCATGATCCCGGGTCCGGTCCCGGTCGTGCCGCGCATCCTGCGTGCGATGGCAAAACCCGTCATCAACCACCGCGGCGAGGAGTTCGCAGACCTGCTTGGCGAGTGCAGAGAGCTCTTTGCAGACATGTTCCGGACAAAGAACGACATCCTGCTGCTGAGCGGCTCAGGCACCAGCGGGATGGAGGCTGCGGTCGGAAACCTGATTAATCAGGACGAAACAATCGTTACAACCGTGAACGGCAAGTTTGGCGAGCGGTTCCGCGATCTTGGCAGGCTATATGGAAATGCCGTCCCGATCGAGTCGGAATGGGG
>JAUWHQ010000138.1 GCA_030605805.1 Methanosarcinales archaeon
GACCCTCCGGAATATTGTGCAGCGTTATGGCAAGGATGAGCAAGGTGCTCCGCTGCCAGCTCGTCTTGATCCCCTCAGCTTCCTCTATCGGAAAGCCGAGATGGAGATGCGGAAGTATCATATCAATACCTCGCAAGAAAATGCCTCCCAAGAGGAAACCTGCCGCAGCCGGAAACCAGGATGGAATGTCCTTGCCCGCCGACATCTCAATGGCTGGAGCAAGCAGCGACCAGAAACTGGCAGCGATCATAACCCCACCCGCAAAACCAAGCATCCAGTCGAGTACCTTCCTGCTCACATCTTTTGCCATAAATACCATGGCAGCCCCAAGAGCGGTCAATGACCATGTAAACGATGTTGCAAGAAGAGCCTGCAATACAGGGTGGAGGTTCTGCACAGCATCCATCATGTTTTCGTACTCTTTCAGTCTTTGTTTATAAAATGCGAGGACCTCTTATTGATGGTGGTGTGACGCTCCCGGTATATTATTACTTATGAGTTCCCTAAGTGGCTTCGGGACAAAATTCACCCTGCCCTATGCCAGTGAGGGGTCACACCTCCCACAATCTCAAGATGTGCCAAACCGTATTTCACTGATCCCTGTGCTCTTTACAGGCATTCTCATCGGTCGCTTCCGTAAGCCGCCCCTGCTGCCATGCCTCGATCGCATCGCGCAACCGTGCCCCCCCACACCAACGAAGACGTCGATGCCGAACTCTTCGAACATCTGAACCGCTTTTTAGTCCCAGCCCGGAGCAGAGCATGACGTGGGTGCCCGTTTTCGATGAAGTCTGGCGGCACTCCAGCACCGCCCCTATGCTCGCTGGTATTCGGAGGCATCCGTGGGTACCGGAGGGCGGCGCAAGTGTTTGGTTATCATGCCTTCGTGTGTCTGTGATGCGCCGAAGGCACGAAGCCATAAACACGCTTGTTTAGACGACGTCCATCGATCTTTGCCTATCAAATAACTCCTCAGCACCCTACACAACATTCGTCACCTTTTCTCGAAGCCAGAGGTTTATCAGCGTCTCTGTTGACACGCCCTGCCGTCGTGCATGTGTTCGCAGCTGAGCGAGAAGGTCTTTTGCCACAGCACAATATACCTTGCTTGAGTGGATATCTATACGTACATCCACATCTTCCATCAGGTCTTCGTAGTCGGCAGTGCTGTGGGTGTCCCAGAATGCCCAAAACTCTTCGAGCGAGCCGAAATCATCTGGTAACGGGTCTCGTTGGGTGGCTTGTTTCTTACTTTCTGGCATAACTTTTTCTCTCTTTTTCGTCCATATCACGAGCACCTAAGATTAGTGCTTCATTCGTCCGTTTACGGATGAAAAAACACTGTCAGATAGCGTCCGGCTTCTGTCTGTCCCAGCACTCTATAAACATGTTCGCCGCTGAAGTATCCTCTGTGCATCTTCTTGACCTTGGGTATCGGCAAAAACTTCCCAGACCTCGGTTGGTAGACAGTGATGCTTGGATTTGATCTTCTCTATGACCTCATCCAGCCAGATGAGTTCAGTGATTTTCATCAGTGTGACTTCATTTGCATTACATATCCCATATACTTCACCTTCCGGCAACGGCTACAAGATGTAATGGTGGACGTCGCCTGACTGGCGGAAGGTAGTTTTCACGAAAGGGGGCGAAGCGGAATCTCAAGGTACCAGCTCTCCGGATATTGTGTGCCACACGCTTCGGGCCCGTGTTTCAGCGATCCCTGTGCTCTTTACACGCGTTCTCATCGGTCGCTTCCATAAGCCGCCCCTGCTGCCATGCCTCGATCGCATCGCGCAACCGTACACCCTCTGCACCAACAAAGACATCGATGCCGCCAACTCCCGCTGTCGGAATACCTGACTTTCATTCTTGATCATCTCCTTGTTTATCTCGCATAAGTCTGTCTGGTTGTTCTAAATTCGTGCGATAATCATTGATCGCTGCATGAAGAGTATCTACCGCAAGGACACTGCAGTGTACATACTCCTCGGGCAGTCCGTCCAGACTGCGCAGGAGATCGTCACTTCTGATCATCAACGCCTCCTCAATCGTCCTATCTTTGATCATTTCGGTGAGCATACTTCCACATGCAATCGACGTGCCGCATCCATCAGTTAAGAATCTGCTCTCTCTTATTCTGCCGTTCTCAACACGGATCTGTATCTGCACCGTATCCCCACAGGTGCCTGTTATCTTCCCAACTCCATCAGCATCACTGATCTCGCCCACGTTTCTTGGATTGTAGGCGTGTTCGAGAACCGTCTCTGAGAATACCTCCCGTGCATCCTCCAGTATCGAGTCTTCCAGCCGTTTTGCCAGCTTATCGATATCTATGCTCATTTTATAAAAAACTACTTTATTATGCAGAGAAAGCCTATACGAGAACAGTTGATGGAAGTTACGACCAACATTATTTGACTGTGATCTCCCCAAGCATAGTTACCACAAGACTATTGATGCGATTGGTGTATTCCTCGAGCCTCTTGACGGTTTCCCGCAACTCCTGCTCCGCACGCTTCAGTTCTGTGATGTCACGGGCAGCGGCAAAGGCACCAACTACCACCCCTCTCTGATCCCGATACACCGAAGCGTTGTAAGCAACCATGGTCTCGGTTCCATCCTTAGCTTTCATGACCAGTTCATAATCCCGAACCTCTCCAATTTCAAAGGTCAACATGGCACCTTTGTATGCCCTTTCGGGATATGTGAAATAATCAGCAAACGGTGTTCCTATCAACTCTTCTCGAGATCTGCCTGTAGCTCGAATGGTAGCCTCGTTCACATCCATAATGATCCCTTCCTGGTTGAACGTTGCCAGAGGATCAAGGCTTACCTCAAACAATCCACGATTGTAGCGCTGTAGATCAAGAATTTCTTCTTCAGCCTGCTTTCGCTCGGTGATATCTTTAAAATCCTCTACAATCCCTACAAATTTGCCGTTCCGATCTAATCTTGCAGCATTCACAATAACCGGTATCTCTTTACCGTCTGATCGCGTCTTGACACATTCACGTTCAACAAACCGTTCTCCCTTCTTTATCTTCTCGAGTGGACAATCTTCAGAATGGCAGAGCCCCCCACTGAAGATATCGTAGCATTTCTCACCGATGATTTCATCCTCATCCATGTTCACCATCCGGATAAAGGTTTTATTCACCCTGGTGACGTTAAAATCAGCACCTATCACACACATTCCATCAGCAGCGATCCGGAAGATGAGGTCGAGTTCTGCTTTGCTTTCACGCAGTGCAATTTCAGCATTCTTTCGCTCGGTGATGTCACGGGCAGC
>JAUWHQ010000078.1 GCA_030605805.1 Methanosarcinales archaeon
GGCACCCCGAAATAGAAGCCTGTGGAAAATCCCCGGTTATATTCCAGTTCCAGCCGTCCTTTCAATTCCTGTGCCTGCGTAGGCGTGTATGATCCATTCTGGCAGGCATTCAGCGCTTCGCGGTAGCACTCCGACACAGCAGCCGTATAGCCTGCATTTCGCAACCTACCTTCCACTTTGAAGGCGTCAACGCCGGTATCCAGCAGTTCTTGCAGGTGTTCTATCATGCAGAGGTCTCTTGCGCTGAGCAGATATTTACCGCCCAGTTCTACCTCTGCCCCGTCTTCGGCGTGCAGTGTCCACTGCCACCGGCACGGCTGGGCGCAATCGCCGCAGTTGGCAGACTTTCCGAGCAGATAGGCTGAAAGGTAACATCGACCGGATACCGCCTGACACATAGCACCGTGTACAAAGATTTCAAGCTCCATGCCGGTGTGCTGCCTGATCTCCTTGATCTGGGAGATATTAAGCTCCCGTGACAGTATCACGCGGCTTGCACCAAGCGTTTCGTAAACTTCTGCCGCTCTTCCGTTGGATACGTTTGCCTGTGTGGATATATGCACCCGCATACCCCGGTCCAAAGCAGCACATATCACGGCAGGGTCATACGCGATGACTGCGTCCACGCCCGCGCTGACTGCTGCATCGATTGCGTCCGCAACTTCCGGCAGATCTCCCGGGTAGATCACAGTATTGACAGCCATGTACGATCGCAGCCCATAACCCCTCACCGTCTCTGCAAAATCGCCGAGATCGTCTCTTTTGATCTCCTGTGCCCTTGCCCTGAGGCTGAACCTGTCCAGCGAAAAATAGACGGCATCGGCGTGGTCTTTGCATACCGAGAGGGAAGCAAGATTCCGCACTCCGATGACCAGTTCAGGAATCGAGCCATGTCTGCGTTGGTTGTCCATGATGTAGCATGGGGATGGCCGTTTAAAAGAGATTCTCTGGCATCTCGCGTTGCAGGGAACTAAATTTTTGTCCAGTTAACCTAACTCACCCAAGCACATAAGTAGGTCCTATTCGGTTAATGTGGCAAAGCGAAAGTATTTCGGGAAATCACACAGATCACCCAGGAATAATTATCAGATAGTGGGCGGGTTGATCTTCTCAAATATCCGGTTTTAGATTTTTGTGGAGGGAGTCCCCTGGCACACGGCAATGTTAAAATACAGAGCACCCGAATACAGATGTTGAGGAATAGAACAATGGCACGATTCGAAGAGGCAGAAAACAGGCTACTGCGCAAGAAGATATGCATGAAATGCAACGCACGCAACCCGATTGAGGCAACCCGATGCAGAAAGTGCGGCTACAAAAATCTGCGCATGAAGTCGAAGGAAAGCAGAGGATAGATGCGCATAGAGAAATATCTTGATGATATTATAAAAAAAGATGGTGCGGCTCATCTCACATTGATCGATCCTGATGCACAGGACCCAAAAGTGGCATCCGATATTGCGGATGCGGCGGCAAAAGCCGGGAGCAGCGCAATCCTGATCGGCGGTTCGGTCGGTGCGTCCGGCGACGTACTCGATGAGACCCTGCGTGCGATCAGGACTGCCACCGATCTCCCGACCATTCTATTTCCGTCAGGTGCTTGTGGACTGAGCAGATATGCTGACGCGGTTTTCTTTATGAGTTTGTTAAATTCAAGGGATCCGAATTATCTGATCATCAACCAGATGCTTGGCGCAAAAGCCGTTTTAGAGTACGGTATAGAGCCGATCCCGATGGCGTACATCATCGTTGAGCCCGGCGGCATGGCTGGATGGGTTGGTGATGCCAGATTGATCCCGCGGAAGAAGCCGAAGCTCGCCGCGGCGTATGCGCTTGCAGGAACGTTTCTTGGCATGCGATACGTCTATCTTGAGGCGGGTTCGGGCGCATCAGAGCCGGTGCCGCCAGAGATGATCGGCGCGGTCAAGTCAGCAGGCTGCGGCACGCTGGTGGTCGGCGGCGGCATACGCGACGTGGAGGCTGCAAAAGCCGCTGTGAGTGCGGGCGCAGACATCATCGTGACCGGCACAGCCATCGAAGAAGCGACAGATATACAAACAACCATTACCGATTTTGTAGATGCAATAAAAAGGTGAGAATCATGACTACTGAAATACCCCCACAGGTGCAGCACCAACTTGCGCAACTCCAGCAGGTGCAGCAGCAGGCGCAGGCGCTTGCAACCCAGAAGGCGCAGGTGACGTCCGCGTTAAACGAGACAGAGATGGCGCTTGACGAACTCGATAAACTCGACGATGACGCAGTGATATACCGGAATGTCGGGCAACTTATGATCAAGAGCGAGCGCAATGCTGTGAAGGACGATCTCGCAGAGAAGAAGGAGACCATGAAACTACGGGCAAGCACGCTCGAACGACAGGAGGAGCGCATCCAGAAGCGATTCCAGCAGTTGCAGGAGCAGTTGCGCAGTGCACTCGGCGGCGCCGGAATGGCGTAACTCGCGTCAGCAGGTGATATTAATAGGTGCATATCGTCCGGGTAAGCTTGCAGATTAGGTCTGTGTGCTCGATGCTGTGGCTTTGCGCCACCCGCGTCCTTGCGCCTTTGCGTTCTCTTTCCAATGTAACGCAAAGGCGCAGAGACGATTGAGAGACGCGAAGAGTGTTGTCAACCAATGTCTCCACGTCTTTCGTGTTGTTGTACATCCGGCTGACCATTACATTTTTTCGTGAAAATCCAATGTCAATAGGGTGACCGCTCGTAAATGCGCTGCAATCGCAAGCCTTATTATCAGATAGACAGATGACAGAGTCGCGCATGCTGCCCGGATGATATGCCCCCATCTGAGAGAACAGATGCGATAGTGGCTCAGCTCCGGGTGATTGTTGAACTGTTGGTGCGTGTATTGCCGGTAAGGCAGGATGCGCGAAAATCAGGAGGGGGTAGAGAAAAATGGTTAGTATCGAAGGACACAAAACGAAAAAACCACAGCTTAAAAAATCCGAGAGGCATGGGAATTTGCCCTTCAAAATGGGTACTGCGGTAAGTGCATCAGAGCGCCGAGGTGGGGCGCGATGATAAAATACCAATAACAAAAAGGAGGTGATAAAAATGGCAAAGTTTCTAACACTTTGGGAACTGGATACAACTAGAGTGCCTGTCGATCCCAAAGAGCGAATTACTCACTGGACTATGCTGCTGAATATGGTCAAGGATGACTTGAAAAGTGGCGGAGACTGGGGTGAGTTTGCTGGCGGAGGTAGAGGATACGCCATCAGTGAAGGAACTGAACAGGAGATTTATATGGCGTTATCAAGGTACGTTCCATACATCAAGTTCGAGGTGCACCCGATCCTCTCAATAAGCCAGATAGAGGAAATGATGAAAGTCGGATCACAAGCTTGAAAATGGGCTGAGGCGATTCGGATATTACAAATCGCCTCCTTTTTCTTTTATCAAAGCGCTTTCTCATGATACGAGAGCACAAAAGAACTGACAATACAAGCAAAGCCTGTAGAAATACAAAAAGGACGATTCCATCCTGCGATCACGGATGCCCCGTGGCGTGGATGGGGTACCCGAAAACCACCAACACAGCATTCGCATCGAATCCCGCCTCTGATTTTCCAACTCACTCACGCCATAACCATCCAGATCGCACCAGCCACGAGACCTCCGGCGATCGTTGATGCCACGTTCACGCCGTTGTTGGAGAGTATGCCCCGCTGCTGCAAGGTTGCGCCGAGCAGGCTGTCGATGTTGGTGCCAACAAACCCGCTGACGGCAACGATCGCCATGCCGATCAGGCACAGACGAATTGGGTTAACCTCGATCACGCCAAAGAGGATGGCAAAGATGGCAATCACCAGTGAGCCGAGCAGGGCAGCCGTCTCGCCGAGCGTAGACACGCCCCCGTCGGTGCCCGGCTCGACCTTCTTGAGCGTGGTGATCATGCGGGGGCTGCCCTTGTATGTCGTGCCGACCTCGCTTGCAAGCGTATCTCCTGTTGCGGTCGCCACCGAGCCGAGATAGATGTACAGGAACAGGTACGATTCCTGCGGAAATATGGTGTAACAGATGCTCGCGGCGATCGCGACGATGCTGTTGCTGAAGACATTTCGATAGCCTCTCGCTCCTCCTTTTCCCTGTGCAATCCCGAGCGACTTCTTATATTCGTATTTATACTTTGTGAATCCGCCTCCAAGCAGATAAAAGGTCAGGAGAAGCAAAAACCACCATACATTGGTGAATGCGATGATCAGGACGCCGACCAGTGTTGCGCTGAGCAGCCCCGAGGTGTCTGCGATCCCTGCAACGTAAGCCAGATATCCCAGCAGCAGCGCAAAAGCGAGTGCAAACACCAGATGCGCGGGCGAGACCGAGTATCCGATGACAAGGAATAGCCACATCGTCATGGCAGAGCCGATCGGGACGGTGAGGTTGTCATGGATCCTCGTCGAGATGCATTCAAGAAGCGCGCCGGACGTGCCCCCGATGACCGAGATAAAGAATAGCAACTGGAATGATATATCGTACCCGGTCCAGTACACGATCCATGCCCCGATCAGAAACGAAAAGATAGCCCCGACCGAAAGAATCGTCAGGCTGGCTTTGATAGACTCTGGTTTGGTCTGTTCTCCCTGATACTGCCGCCTGGGGTATTCGATGTTGTCGAGCCTATCGTACCTTGCCTGCTCGGTCACGCGGAGAATGGTCGCCATGCCGTCGCCAAAGGTGGTGATTGCGATCGCACCCCCGATCAGGAAGATCGGAAACTCGTAATCGGTGAAGGTGAGAACCCATGCGATCAAAACCAGGATCAACATGCTTCCGCTGAGGCAGATCGCGCCCGTGGGTCTTCTTCTGGCAGCCTTATCCGACGACGTGATGATCCTGAAGAGCTTGCTTGACACTGGCAGCATCAGAACAAAGAGGAAGAGCCCGAGCAACAGCAGCACAAGGTACTGTATTGAGATAAACGGAAATGTCAGCACGATCATCCCGATTAAGACATGGATCATCTGCCTTTTGTATTCGTGCTTGGTGTCCAGTCGCATCGCAGTCATTCAGTCATATCTCCACTTTTACGGCAATAAGGCTACTCCCTCGTGCGATAATACAAAACGTCTGATATCTCAGCCAGTTTGGCGGCTGGAAGTTCTTCAGGTCGCATGTTCAGCAGACCACCTGACAGTCCCAGATTCCTGACATCGGTGAATGCTGCAATCGAATTCTTCAGCTTCTTTCTGCGCTGTGAGAAGACCGCAGTCAGGAATCGGGAGAAGAAGTTGCGATCAGCCACCTCGTATTCGGGCGCACGTGGTACGAGACGCACGATTGCGGACCTAACGCCCGGCTGCGGGGAGAACGCGGTGGGCGGCACGATTTCAAGCAATTCTACATCAGCGAGGTACTGAACGCAGATCGAAAGCTTGCCATAATCCTTTGATCCGTGCGATGCAGCCAGCCGTCTCGCAAATTCGTACTGATACATCAGGATTGCCTCTTCGAACGGATGTTTCAGTAATTTGAATGTGATCTTTGAAGATATCGAATAAGGCAGGTTTGAAACGACTTTATTGAACCGCGGGAACGTTAGTTTTAGCGCGTCGCCATGCACCACCTCTACACTTGTGCCTTTGAACCGTTGACCGAGTGATCTTGCCAGAGACGCGTCCGATTCGATTGCGATCACCTTGCATACGTGCTCGGCGAGTTTTTCTGTGAGAACGCCGGTTCCCGCGCCGATCTCCAGGACCACGTCGCTCTCCTGAAGGTGGGCATATTCGATGATGCGGTGGAGCACCAGATCATCGATCAGGGTGTATTGGTCGGATCGCGCCATTCATGTTACCATCAATGCATCATCCATCCATGTTCATCAATCCATTCATGTTTAATGCCTTGCCATCGAGGCTGCACAATCTACGATATTTTCGGTAACATCGACTCCGCACGCCTCGAATATCCCTTTCCCTGACGGCGTGCCATTGACCTCAAGAATCACGAAACCATCTTCGGTCTCGGCGATGTCCACGCCAGCAAACGTGGCGCCGACAGCTTCAGCCGCCCGGATGCTTGCTTCTTCCTGAGACGGGTCAAGCACGCAACGCTCTGGTCGCCCGCTCTGGCTCAGATTGGTGATCCATCCGGCTTCTGCATACCTGTAGATCGAACCTGCAACCGTTTCCCCGACGACATACGCCCGTATATCCCGGTTCATCGGTATAAACTCCTGAAGATAGAGCACGCCTCTT
>JAUWHQ010000011.1 GCA_030605805.1 Methanosarcinales archaeon
GGCACATACAGGATCGTCTACTTCGCGTTCGGCTTTGAAGCGATAAACAGCGCCTCTGATAGAGATACCGTGATGGATCGGATCATCACATGGTTTACTCAGAACGACAACACCGCCAACGACAACGTAGTCACAATCGAGAACGTAACACTGCAATCCGGCGCCACGCAGGACGTCCCGATACGACTGCTGAACTCAACCGGCGTTGGCGGAAGCACGGTGACGCTCACATTCAATCAGTCGATCGTCACTGTGATGAGTGCAGTTGCAGGTGACTTCGACATCTTCACTCCCGACTACTCGAATGTTAGCGATGGAGTCCTGCGAGTCACCTGCACGAAATCCGGACAGGACCTGACCGGTGACCTGACCGTCGCCACAATCACGCTTGCGGCAGTTGGGACGAGCGGATCCTGTGAACTGGGCTTGTGCGCGGAACTGACTGAGGCGGATGGGGATGATGTGCCTTCGAGAACAGTTAACGGGACCTTCACGGTCGTCGATACCACGCCACCGGCAAGCATCACGAGTCTGGACAATTTGACCACTGAGCAGAGCCACATCGAATGGGTATGGAACGATCCAACGGACGCTGACCTCGCAAAGGTGATAATCTATCTCAATGGAGCATTCGAGACAAACGTTTCGATGGGCGCCCAGAACTACAATGCAACCGGGCTTGATCCTGACACTGAATATACCATCAGCACGCACACGGTCGATGAACCGGGGAACGTCAATCAGACATGGATGAATGATACTGTAAGGACAAAGCCAGCCCCCCAGCTTCACCACATCAACGTGACGCCGACCTCATGGACGCTGATCATCACCGAATCCATGAATTTCACTGCCACGGGATTTGATCAGAATGATGCGGAGATATCCGGTCTCGTATTTACATGGGATCGCAGTGATGCATACATCGGAAACTTCACCACGATAAACGATACTACTGTGAACTTCACAGCCGAGCATGTGGGGATAACCTACATAACCGCAAAGAACGGCGGTGTGACAAGCGAGCAAGTACAGGTGACCGTGAACGATGCAGCAAACAGCATGAATGCAACTGGCATAAAGGTCTTCGCGACGACGTCTGGCGATGCGAACGTAACTGGCGAATTCGACAACAATCTGACCGGATGGATTAATATAACTGCCATCGGAAACGCCACATCCTCGGCTGAGGTCAATCAATCCAATCCACGCTACGGTCTTGGGTCTGGTGACAAGGTTGTGAGCGGCGTCATCATTAACGTGAGTGGTGGCAGTAACATTCGCAGTGAACTGGCAGCAGGAAACGGCACGATCCGCATCTGGATATGCTACGACGAAATGACGCTCGCTGCACTGGGTATCGATGCAAGCACTCTTGCTATATGGAAGTACGACAACACCACAGGAGAGTGGAAGAAGCAGCCCAGTACCATATCCAAAACATGCGTCTACGCTGACGTGAATCACCTCTGCACCTTCGGGATAGTTGGTTCGAAGGTGATTGGCAGCAGCAACGATGGCACCAGCACATATCAGTCAAACGGTGGAGGGGGCGGTGGCGGAGGCGGTGGTGCTTCAGGTGAAGCTTATGCAAACATCGCGCTGCGTGAGCGCGTCGAGCGGCAGATCATGAAGAACAGGTTCGTAACCTACCGGTTCGTCAAACCCGGCACCGACATCACGTTTGTGAACTTCACCGCCATGAACAACTACGGCTCTGTTGCAACGGTGGTTGAGACCCTGCACAACACATCCACGCTCGTCGCGGCTGCCCCGCCCGGAACCGTGTACAAAAATATCAATCTGTGGGTCGGATCGGCAGGATTTGCAACCGAAAAGAATATGGAGAACGTTACAGTCTCATTCAGGGTTAACAGATCGTGGATCGATGAAAACAGCGTGTCTATCTCAACGATTCGGTTACATGGGTACAACAAATCCGGTAAAACGTGGGCGCCGCTTCCCGTAGAGATAACCGGCAAAGATGAGTCGGATATTCATTTCAAGTCGAAAACCACGATATTCAACCAGCTTGCGATAACCTGCCCGGCACCCGTGTCGAATCCAAGGTCTGCCCCGATGTCAACAGCATCACTTGCCGGAACCGGCACACAGGTCCCTGAAGAGGCATCGCCCACACCGTTTAATGCAACATCGTCGCAGACAGGGACTGGAATGGAGGCGCCTGTAGCATCTGCCAGCAGGTCATCGATACCTGGTCCGGGCGTCGCTGCTGTTGCGGTGGCGGTTGGCTCTGCGGCGTGGCTTGCATGGAAGAAAAGGAGAAGATGAGTTGGTTTGTGTACTGGTCAGTCGGATGCACAACACCGCGAAAGACGTAACAGTCCCGATACATCCCGCGTTTTTATGGCACATGCGGTCACGGAATTTGTGATCACAACGATTCGCGGGACGGGATGATTTTTCCATGCTTTACCGATAATGACGCCCGCAGACGGTCTCATCGCGCCCTGTACTGCTCTCTTGTCTTTTCGAAGAATAGATGATCATCTTCGTATCTCTCGACCAGCCAGTCAACAAATTCTTCGCTGTACTGAACCGACGCAAATTTTGATTTATAGTAGAATTGGGGCTTTGATT
>JAUWHQ010000005.1 GCA_030605805.1 Methanosarcinales archaeon
TTTGGTCGGTGCGGCGTGCGCAGGGCAAAGATCCCTGTAAGCGGCATATCCGCCCTGCCCCTCGGACGGGCTTTCATAACGACCTTGCGCCCTGCCCTGTGCATGAAGAAGACGATCACACAGTGGGAGAACTCATCAAGACCGTCCAGACCTTCTGTGTACTCTTCATCCAGAACAACCTCTGACACCACATCGTCCCATCTGCGGGCAGGCTCTTTTGCCGGAGACCTCACGATCCCAATGCTTTTTACCACGAATTTCCCAAACGCATCGGCAATCATCCTGTCATGATCAAAAGCAAGCACAGGAAGCCGGTCTTGATCGAAGAGTTCGGCGCAGGCGGCATCAGAGCCAGCTCGCAGCGTGCCTGATCCTTCTGCAAGATAACATGCTGATACGGTGTGCCTTCGCGGATCCCTTGCCGGATCAGAGTATATCCCGATCAGCCGGATGATATCGATATCAAGCCCGGTCTCCTCCTTTGCTTCACGCCGTGCCGCATCCTCAACAGTCTCCCCGACATCGACAAACCCGCCGGGAAGCGCGTAATGATCCTTAAACGGCGGATTCTTGCGTTTGATCAGCACGATCTTCTGCTGGTGCAGGATTATGACATCCACAGTCAGTGCGGGCGTGGATATCATGTTGAAAAGTACAGCACCGACAGCGAGAGCAGCGCCATCACAAGGAGGACTACCATCACCTTCTCTTCCTTCTGCATCATTGTCTGCCACCTGAGTACTCCTCTAATCCCTCTGTTTCATGCGATTCTTCAAAGTTCTGTAATGGTCAGTCGGATATACAACATCACGAAAGATGTGGGTTAACAATACCCTTCGCGTCTCTGCGCCTTTGCGCCTTTGCGTTAAATTGGGAAGAGAACGCAAAGACGCGAGGATGCAATGGCGCAAAGAACAAAAATCATCCTGTTGGTGCTTATGTTGTATGAGCATCGGTCGCTGTGTGTTCATGGTCAGATTGACCATTACAGATTCTTCAAAATTCTGCCTGCCCTTCCGATTCATCCGATTCCTCCAGTTGCAGCACGATCAGACGCCCGACCTCATCCGCTTTACAGGGGTAACCGCTGGCATCAAGCAGCCTGACCAGCATCTCCTTGACTGCGCCAATCGAAACAGGATCCCGGTAATCGTGGTCAACCAGTACCTTACTGCCATTGACATCGATGTGCTTGACGATCTGCATGGTTTCGTAGAGGTGCTTCAGATTCATCAGAAAATCAAGGCGCCTGATATCGCCGCGTTCTTTCGCGCACCTCTCCAGAAGGGTCGTGTCAAGCGGCATCCGGTTTGCGAGCAGGTCCTCAAACTCGCGCCGGTGGATCGTGACCATGTTATAGTCCGATTCTGTGTGCAGATCGATCAAATCCCGCCAGAAATCCTGCTTTGCGCACACCTCCTCAGTCACCCTGTGCAGATTCCCGAAATGCCGGAGAAGATCCTCCCGCGCCATCTCCACGCTCTCCTTTCGCTGCAGATCCATGCGTATCGATCTCGTCCGCCTGTCAGCCTTCGTAATCCCGAGATGCTTCTGTCTTGCAAGGAACAACCCGACCATTCCTGACAAAAACTCGTTTAAATGCATGCTCTTCCCGGAAATCACGCAGATGGCGGTCATCGGTGCAACATCGCTGTCATATTCCGTGATTATGGTCGTCTGCCAGCCATACTCCTTCCATTTCCGGTTGAGGTGGTCTGTCAGTTCCGACACCCGGTTGATGATGAGCGGATCGATGATATCATCCAGCATCTCAGGGCTGACCAGAATGTCTTTTGTGCGCTTCAGGAACCATTCGAGCAGGGGATAATCGATCATCGCACAGAAACCGTCCTCGATCAGCAGTTCGCGTGGAGATTGGTACTTATCAGCCATACTCGCATGGCGCGCCTCCTCAAGCGATCCGTGACGCTCAGCCATCAGTTCGGCAAACTCGATAAGATCCCGCATCGTCGCGCTGAGGTTGCCGCTGTGTTCTTTTACCAGCGGTTCGAGAAAGTCCAGATGATTCTGCTCAAGAGAGATATTTCTTCTGACGATCATTGTGTGCCCTGCGCCGGATGATTGTCGGTCAATAATTATCGGTCAATGATCATGTTTCTGACAATTCTAACAGATATATCTTTCGAGGCAGTGGGCTTTGGGACGAAATTCACGTATACCCCTTGCCCGGCAGCCAGTGCGGCGCAACATTGCCCATGATCATTACCGTCGATCTGCGAGCGGTGCAATGGTTGTGACCACCCCGCCCGGGTGATAGGGGTGATATCCGGACATTTTTACTACTTTCTGGCAAGGGGGGTGACCACATGAGTATGGAATAGACCCCTTGGTTTCAACTGGAGAATGGCAACCGGCAGCCACGTTCCACCGTGACGCACGCTGTTTTGCTGCTGCGTGTGTGTCACGCTGTGTTATGTAACCGCTGTACCCTGCTATTTCGGGATCCGTTTATGCGATCAGGCTTGGGATATGCTCGGGCACGCTGCCAAAATATTTCCTTTATCCTGATGAAAATCACCGTCTTCATCGTTGCGACATGCGCCTCACACCAATCTGCATCTTCACACCTTCGACATCCCAGTCCTTCACAAGATCGCCAGTTGCCGAAACATCGCCGATCGATATCTCCTTTGCACGAACCTCTCTGGCAATAAACGCTTCTTTGCTTCGCAGCAGGTCAGCTACACGCTTATATTCGTCTGCCAGTTCCAATGCAACGCCGATCCAGTCGTTGACCTCCAGATCGAGCTCTTTCCGCATATCCTGGATCCGGCGTATCGCCTCTGCCCCGTACCCTTCCGCCTCGATCTCGGGCGTGAGCGTAGTGTCCACATACACGATGCCACGCGCAAATTCGGAATCGGCGGCAAATTCGGGAACAATGCTCCGGAAATCGACCATCTCGCGGGTGATCGTTGCAACGCCGCCCGCAACATCCGTAATATCAAGGTCGCACTTCCATTCACCCGCCTTTCCAATTGCGTCCCTGATGGCTCTTGCATCAGCCCCCCTGATCGCATCAGCCACCCTTCCGGCGTCCTTCTTAAACGCCGGACCGAGTTTTGCCATGTCAGGAATAGCCTCCGTCCCGAGTTCGTCCCATTCGTCGCCAGCACCGAGCAAAACGATCTCTTTCGCATTGGTCTGCTCTGCAAGCACGTCTTTCAGCGATTCAACCGCATGAATGATCCTTTCGTCCTCAGGCGCTATCACAATCCGCCAGACGGGCCAACGTAGCTTCCTCTTCGCCTTCTGGCGGGCGTTTGCAACCGCCTCCACGATCCTCCTGACCTCTGCCATGTCCGCCTCAAGCTCCGGATCGATCAGATCCTCATCAGGAGTGAGCCAGTCACACGCATGGACCGATTCGCGCTCCTCTGACTCCCCGCCCTCGAGGTTCTGGTAGATCGCCTCTGACAGATACGGCATGAACGGGGCGGTCAACCGTGTAATAATCGTGAACACATCGCAAAGAACCCTGTAAACCGCCAGTTTGTCAGGATCTTCCGCCTCGGTCCATGTGCGGGGTCGGATCAACTGGATGTACCATCTTGAGAGGTCCTCGAGCACGAATTCAAGGATCGCGCGGGTCGCTACATGCAGCTTGTACTCATCCATCGCAGACGTAACATTTCGTATGAGCGAGTTCGCCCTCGAAAGAATCCACCGGTCCTCCTGCCTGAGCGCACCGCGTATCGATTCAAACGAGACTGCGCTCGGGTCAAAGCCGTCAAGAACCATGTAAGGCAGCGGAAACCGGTAGACGTTCCACAGAATGTTTAAAGAACGGTGCACAGTTGCGACCTCATCCCAGTTGAACTTCAGATCGTCCCACGGTGCATTCGAGGAGAGCATGTACATGCGCAGCGTATCTGCGCCGAACTTCTCGATCACGGCGCCGGGTGCAACCACGTTTCCCAGACTCTTTGACATCTTGCTCCCGCTTTCGTCCAGCGTGAAACCATGCACGAGCACGCTTTTGTAAGGTATCCGGTCAAATGCGACCATGCCTGCGCCAAGCTGCGAATAGAACCAGCCACGGGTCTGGTCATGTCCTTCCACGATGAAATCGGGGGGCCAGAGTGTCTCAAACGCGCCGGTGACGTGTGGATAGTCAAGCGTTGCCCATGATGCGACCGCAGAATCGAACCAGACATCAAAGACGTCCTCAACACGCCGGCACTGCCCACCACACGAACATGCAAAGGTGACCTCATCGACCCACGGGCGGTGCAGATCAAGTGTCTCAACGCCGCTCCTTGCTTTAAGTTCCTCGCCGGTCCCGATCACCTCGTACTTCCCGCACGAATCGCAGACCCAGATCGGGATCGGGATGCCCCAGTACCGCTGCCGGGATATGCACCAGTCCCGGGCTCCTGCGACCCAGTCATGGAACCTTGCAGACCCTGCCCAGTCAGGATACCAGCTAACCTTTGCGATCTCGTCAAGCATCCTCTCCTTAAGCTGCGAAATCTTCAAAAACCACTGCTCGGTCGCAAGATAGATGATCGGCGTCTTGCATCTCCAGCAATGCCCGTACCGATGCACGATCGTTTCGCTTGCAAGCAGGTATCCGCGCTCATCGAGATCATTGATGACCTGCTTGTCGGCGTCCCTGACATATATGCCTTCATAGATGCTTGCATCGATGGTATACCGACCGTCCGGTCCGACAGGGCAGAAAACCGGCAGCCCGTGCTCTGATCCAAGTTCAAAGTCATCCACGCCGTGACCTGGTGCTATGTGCACGCATCCTGTGTTTTCAGTGGTCACAAACTCTGCCGGAAATACCTTGTGCTCGAATTCAGCCTGTTTTGGCACGATATCGGTGAGCGGATGTTTGTACTGCGTGCCTGCCAGATCACTGCCATAACAGACATCAAGGAGCTCATAATCCTGATACTTGCCGGCTCTTAACACCGAATCGATCAGATCAGACGCAAAGATCAATATCTCACTTTTACTGTCCTTGTGTGCCCGCACCTTCGAGTATTCAAAGTCAGGATGCACCGCCACAGCTATATTTGCCGGAATCGTCCAGGGAGTCGTTGTCCAGATGACGATGAACGTATTCTCCTCATCCAGTACCGGGAACTTGACATAGATCGATGAATCGGTCTGGTCGCCGTATTCGACCTCAGAATCGGCAATCGCTGTCTCGCATCTGGGGCACCAGTTCACCACACGCATGCCTTTTTCAAGCAGGCTTTTCTCATGGGCTTGTTTGAGCGTCCACCAGACCGATTCAAGGTATTCACGCTTTAATGTCATGTAAGGATCGTCCCAGTCAAGCCACACGCCAAGACGCTTGAACTGGGAGGTCATCGCCGTCATGTTCTGTATTGCAAATTCCTTGCAAGTAGACACGAACGAATCGATCCCACACTCTTCGATATCCTTTTTTGTCTTGAAATCGAGTTTCTCTTCGACTTTCACCTCGATCGGAAGACCGTGCATATCCCATCCGGCGCGATCGATGACATGATAGCCGCGCATGGATCTGTACCGCAGGATCGCGTCCTTGATGATCTTATTCCACGCTGTGCCGAGATGGATGTGTCCTGTGGTGTATGGAGGTCCGTCAACAAAAAAGAATTGTTTTCCATCCTTTCGCAGGTCTCGAACGCGCCTGTATGTGTCG
>JAUWHQ010000090.1 GCA_030605805.1 Methanosarcinales archaeon
CCGCGTGCACAGTTGATGATACGAACACCCTTCTTCATGATTGCAAACTGGGGATCGCTGATCAGATTGCGGGTGCCACTGGTCAGTGGTGTGTGTATCGTGATGTAATCAGAGTTTTTCAGCACGGTATCAAGATTTTTAAGTTCAATTCCGAGTTCTTTTGCACGCTGATCTGATATGAATGGATCATACACAATTATATTCATCTCAAAGTGCTGTGCACGCTTTGCAACCTCGATACCAATCCTTCCGAGTCCTATGATGCCGAGCGTTTTTCCCTTTACTTCATTCCCAATGAATCGCTCCCTATCCCATCGGTTCGCTTTCAATGACGCATCTGCCTGCGGTATATTTCTCGATAGTGCGAGCATCATTGCAATGGTGTGTTCAGCTGTTGAAACCATGTTCTCTTCAGGTGTGTTTGCCACAATGATGCCGCGTTTTGTTGCAGCTGGTACATCGATGTGATCGACGCCGACTCCAGCCATGCCAATGATTTTAAGGCGTTTTCCAGACTCTATAACGTCTTCTGTCACCTTTGTATCGCTTCTGACGATCAATCCATCGTAGTCACCGATGATGTCCAGGAGTTCATTCTCTGTGAGATTCGTTCGCATACAGACCTCGTGCTCTGCTCGAAGAATTTCTATGCCCTGTTCTGCAATGAAATCGGTTATAAGAATCTTCAAATCTGATCCTCTCCCATGCATATAGTGTTTCTCTGATTTCATGATTTAAAGAACTGATGCATGAATGTTTATCTCATCGGCAAATTTATAACACAGAAGGTTTCGATGAATACGATAACCTTACTATACCATGCCCACCTGTGTCATCAAATGCTGAAACGAACCATGTGCATCATGCACGATATGTACATAGCGCGCACATCCGGATCATCAGGGTGATGTGCTCGGGACGGGTCGAGCCAGCATTCATTCTCGAGGCGTTGAAGGATGGCGCCGATGGTGTGCTGATCACTGGCTGTCATATCGGAGACCGCCATTATATCGATGGCAATCGAAATGCCGAGATAAGGATCAACAACACTGATGAAGCACTAAAATATCTTGGACCGGATGGTAGATTACGTCTTGAATGGGTATCCGCGAGCGAAGGAGCACGGTTTGCGGAGGTCGTCAAAGAGTTTACAGAAGATATCAAGAAACTTGGACCGAGTCCGCTGAAAGCGACGTAGTGTGCCAGTCTCACGACTGGCATGATTTTTTTATCGGTGCGCGCGACATCGAAAGGTTTAAGGTATACCATTATACTTACTCCACAACACTTGGGTGGCTTAGAGTATCCACTCAGATGCTCAGAGTGCCACTCAAATGCTCTGAGTGTCGAGGAGGTAATATTCATGAAAACCCTGGAAGAGGCACTGAAACTGGAGTACGATGATGCGAATGCCAATGTTACTGTTTCCGGAATACCTGTTATCCTTATGAGCAAGAGTACCTTTGGGGCATTTCATAAGGAATTGATCTCAGTCCTCGGAAGAAGTGCCGAGGGTGTGCTGTATCACGCGGGATATGAAGCCGGCAAGAAGGGCTTTAAACTTATGAAACAGTGGTGGAACTTTGAGACCCGGGAGGAGATAATCAGTGCTTATGCGCAGCAGTTCCCAAGGTTCGGGTGGATGAACCTTGAAACAGTTGAGGTCAATGACCAGAAGAACGAGGTCACAATAACCGTTAAGAACAGCTTTGAGACCCGCAAGTATGGTGGTCAGGCAGAAAAACCCGTTTGCCATTATATCCGGGGCTTTTTGTGCGGTTTTGCAGAGTCAGCCTTCGGGATGGAGAGCCTCAGGTGTGATGAGGTGAGGTGCCAGGGAAGAGGGGATGAGGTCTGCGAGTTTGTCCTCAAACCGATGTTCTGGTGATGCATATGCCGGTTATCAAAAGTGTCATCCGGTTAAACGATCTGGATATACATTTCGTAGATGAAGTGATCAAGACTGGAAGCGAGGTTTTTGGCGAAGACGTACCGAAAACCATCATGGCATGTATGCAGTGCGGCAGGTGCAGTGGTAGCTGTCCGTCCGGGCGGAGGACGGCTTTTCGGACGCGGACAATCTTCCGGGAAGTGATGATCGGCTTTCGGGAGAAGGTGCTATCGAGCGATGAACTCTGGTACTGTACCACCTGCTACACATGTCAGGAGCGGTGTCCGAGGGGTGTTAAGACAACCGAGATCATACGGATCCTCAGAAACATCGCAGCAAAAGAGGGGTATATGGCAAAGTCCCACAAGATGGCGGCAGGATATGTCTTCAAGACAGGGCACGCTGTTGCGATAAACGAGGAGATACAGAACGTCAGGGAGGAACTCGGTCTCAGCAGGCTCCCGCCGACGACCCACTCCCATCCGGAAGCACTTGCAAAGTTGCAGGATATCCTCCGGAGAACCCATTTCGATGAACTGGTCGGTTTTGACTGGGAAACGATGGAATTAAAGGAGGTCTAAATTATGGAGGAAAAGATTTATGCCTGTTTCCTGGGCTGTGTTATCCCGAACAGGTATCCCGGGATTGAGTTGTCAACTGTTAAGATGCTAAGGGAACTGGGCGTCGAGTCGGTTGATATGCCGGGTGCTGGCTGCTGTCCGGCTCCGGGAGTATTCGGGTCTTTTGATCTCAAGACATGGCTTGCTCTGGCAGCGAGAAACATCTGTATCGCAGAAGAGCTCGGATGCGATATCATGACCATGTGCAATGGTTGCTATGGATCTCTTCAGGAGGCTGACCACCTGCTGAAAGGAGACCCGCTACTAAAAGATAAGGTAAATGAGATACTCGCGCCCGAGATGGAATACAAGGGCACGATAAACGTGAAGCACCAGGTTGAGATATTCACTGACGATATTGGCATTGAGAGGATAAAAGAAGCCATAACGGTGCCCCTTGATGGACTTCGGGTTGGCGTTCATTATGGGTGCCACTTCTTAAAGCCAAGCGCTGTGCGCGGTCATGGTAAGGCAGAGAGACCAGGGATGGTAGACGCTCTCGTTGAGGTCACCGGTGCAAAGAGCGTGGAGTATAAGGATAAGATGATGTGCTGCGGCTTTGGTGGAGGAGTCAGGACAAGGGACCTCGAGGTTGCCCTGGATATTACAAGAGAAAAGATAACAAACATGTTGGATGCCGGGGTGGACTGTACTGTTAATCCCTGTGCATCCTGCCACCTGCAGTTTGACAGGGGACAGGTTGAGATAGGCGATATTTTTGGAGACGTTTTCAATCTTCCGGTGCTCTATTATTCCCAGCTCCTGGGTCTTGCCATGGGATACAATCCCAGGGAACTGGGCATGCACAAGCAGAACATATCCACTGACCCGGTACTTGAGAAGCTGGAGGGATTGAAATGAATATCGGAGTCTATGTCTGCCATTGCGGCACAAACATCGCAGGTGTGATCGATGTCGAGAAGGTCACAGAGTATGCTGCTACCCTGGATGGCGTTGTTGTAGCAAGGAATTACAAGTATATGTGCTCTGATCCTGGCAAGGAGCTCATCAGAAACGATATCAAGGAGAAGAATCTTGATCGTGTGGTGGTTGCAGCCTGCTCTCCTACCATGCATGAGAAGACGTATCGGGATGTGATGGAAGAGATGGGCGGAAATCCTTTCCTCTTTGAGATGGCAAATATCAGGGAGCAGGACTCATGGGTTCACACCGACAAGGATGAGGCAACCGAGAAGGCGTATGATCTGGTGCGGATGGCGGTTGCAAAGGTCAGGAAAAATGAGCCACTAGAGAGGATCGAGATCCCTGTAACCCAGCGCGCTCTTGTTATAGGAGGCGGGGTAGCTGGCATGGAGGCAAGTCTTGACCTCGCAGAACAGGGCTACGAGGTTATTCTTGTTGAGAAGGAGCAGAGCATCGGAGGTCACATGTCCCAGCTTACAAAGACCTTCCCGACACTGGACTGCCCGATGTGCATCCTTGCACCGAAGATGGCGCTGCATGAGCACAAAAACATAACCATTTACTCCTTTTCAGAGATTGAAGAGGTTTCCGGATATGTCGGCAACTTCGAGGTCTCGATAAGGAAGAAGGCAAAATCAGTCATAGAAGACCTCTGCAACGGCTGCGGTCTCTGCCAGGAGAAGTGTCCCACCAAGGTTCTGAGTGTGTATGACGGAAATCTTGGCATGAGAAAAGCCATCTACACACTCTTTCCGCAGGCGGTTCCGAGGATTCCGGTTTTGGACAGAGAGAACTGCCTCATGTTCACCAAGGGCAAGTGCGGCGTATGCAAGAAGGTCTGCCCCACGGATGCTATCGACTATGAGCAGCAGGATGAGATTGTAACAGAGAAGGTCGGCGCGATAATCGTTGCGACCGGCTACGCGGAGTATGACCCGAGTGAGATCGCTGAGTACGGCTACGGCAGATACAAGAACGTCCTGACAGGTCTCCAGTTTGAGAGGCTCACGAATGCATCAGGACCGACGCTGGGCGCGCTCAAGAGACCATCTGATGGCGCCACGCCAAAGAGGTTCGCGTTCATCCAGTGCGTCGGGTCTCGAGATGTGAATACCCACGAGTACTGCTCGAAGGTATGCTGTATGTATACTGTTAAGAATGCGAGACTGCTCAGGGACGAGCATCCGGAAAGCGAGGTATACGTATTCTACACAGATGTTCGGTCTGCTGGTAAGGGCTACGAGGAGTTCTATAAGATATCCCAGGAGAAAGGCGTCAAATTCGTAAGAGGAAGAGCGTCCGAGATCGTTGGACTTCCTGATGATAACCTGCTTGTGAGAACAGAGGATACCTTCACAGGGAATGTTATCGAGGCAGAGGTTGACATGGTGATACTGGCGTGCGCGCTTCTGCCGACAGAGGATTCGGCTAAGTTAAGAGACATACTGAAGATCTCTGAGGGGACAGATGGGTTCTTCCTGGAGGCACATCCCAAGTTAAGACCTGTTGATACGCTGACCGATGGAGTGTACATAGCAGGCTGTGCCCAGGGTCCGAGAGACATAGCAGATACCGTAGTTCATGCCAAGGGCGCTGCTTCCGGCGCGTCTGTCCTCATATCCCACACGAAGATGAGCCTTGACCCGATCTCGGCTTACAGCGATGAGAGCGTATGCAGAGGATGCGGGGAATGTAAGCTCGTCTGCCAGTTCGGCGCGATCGAGATCGAGCCTCTGGATGGCAGGCTGATAGCCAATGTCAACGAGGTATTGTGCAAGGGATGCGGTGCCTGTGTCGGAGCATGCTGCAATGGTGCCATGACAATAAAGCACTTCAAGGATGAGCAGATCAATTCGATGATCGAGGCAGCGATGGAGGTGGCATGATGGAGCCAAAGATCGTTGCTTTCTGCTGTAAGTGGTGTTCCTCTGCCGGAGCAGACCTTGCAGGCACATCGAGGATGAAGTATCCTCCGAACATCCGGATCATCAGGGTCATGTGTTCCGGAAGAATCGAACCCTCGTATATTCTCAGGGCGTTGGAGCTTGGCGCTGATGGTGTCATCGTAACAGGCTGTCATCTCGGTGACTGCCATTACATCGCGGGAAACGAACAGGCATTAAAGAGGGTTGAGATGACAACAGAACTTCTTGAGACGATGGGAATCGACCCGCGAAGACTCCGTCTGGAATGGATTTCAGCGTCAGAGGGTGCCAGATTTGCAAGCGTGATGACCGATTTTGTTGAGGAGATCAAAAAACTTGAACCGAGTCCGTTGGGAGGGGTATGATGACGGCAGTAGACGATCTTATAAGGGATATTGGAGCCCATTACTGTATTGAATGCGGTAAGTGCACCACAGTCTGTCCGATTGCCAATGCCAACCCGGATTTTGCTCCCAGATTGATCGTGGTGAAGGCGATGGCTGGCATTGCGAATGTTGCACTGGAGCCGGACATCTGGAGATGCATGACCTGTGAGACCTGTAGCGAGATGTGTCCGTACAATGTTCTCTACTCCGAGTTTATAAAGGGGCTTCGGGCAGAGGCGGTCTCCACAGGAATCGTTCCTGTCTGCTCTCAGCACGATCTGATGCAGACTATGATGAGGATGATGGCAACTCCCGGGTTACAGCAGAATAGACTGGGCTGGGTCACTCCGGACTTGAAGATTGCTGATAAAGGAGAGGTCTTCTATTTCACAGGCTGCCTGCCCCAGATGAGCACCATCTTTAGGGATCAAGAGGATGTGAACCTGCTTGGCATCGCTCAGAGTGCTGTTGCGATATTCAATCGCGCAGGTATCACGCCTGTGGTGAGCAATCAGGAGGTCTGCTGCGGACATGATCTGAACTGGACTGGCGATGAAGTGAACTTTGAGAAACTGATGAGGATAAACCTGGATTTGATCAAGAACAGCGGGGCTGCGAAGGTTGTTTTCACCTGTGCCGAGTGCCTGAGAACATTTGAGATCGATTACCAGGATATAGCAGGAGATCTGGATTGTGAACTCCTGCACATCTCTGAGTTTGTCGATGACCTCGTGGCTGAGGGAAAGATCACCTTCGATGGTGTCGAGGAGAAGGTTACGTATCATGATCCGTGCAGACTTGGAAGGCACCTCGGCATATACGATGCTCCCAGGAATGTTATCGGAGCGATAGAGGGCATGGACTTGATCGAGATGGAGAGAACCAGGGAAAAATCAGCCTGCTGCGGAGTGAGCGCATGGCTTACCTGTGATAGCATTGCAAAGGAGATGCAGCTTGCGCGCATGGTGGAGGCTGTGGGAACCGGAAGCGACAAACTGATAACCACCTGTCCGAAGTGCCAGATTCATCTGAGGTGTGCGATCTCTGAAGAGATGCCGATTGAGAGGGAGAAGGCAGATATACCGATCGAGGACTTCACCATTCTGGTCGCAAATTCGATAAAAACAGGAGGTGAAAGTCATGGTAAATAAAGCACTGGTAATTGGCGGCGGAGTTGCCGGACTTCAGGCATCCCTTGACATGGCGGACAAAGGCATCGAAGTGTATGTGGTCGAGAAAGAGCCAAGCATTGGCGGGAGAATGGCGCAACTGGACAAGACCTTCCCGACAAACGACTGCTCGATATGCATCCTTGCCCCGAAGATGGCTGACTGCTTCGGACATCACAATATCAATGTCATGACCTACTCTGAGGTAACGGATGTAACAGGCAGTGCCGGAGATTTTACAGTAACAGTCCTCAAGAAAGCGAGGTATGTGGACGCTGAAAAATGCACAGGCTGCGGGGAATGCATGGAGAAGTGTCCTGTCAAGAAGATACCGAATAAGTTTGAGATGGGTCTTGGCACAAGAAGGGCTATATACCTCCCGTTTCTTCAGGCAGTGCCAAGGGTTGCGACAATCGATGCTGAGAACTGCCTGTACCTGACGAAGGGCAAATGCGGGAACTGTGCCAAGGTCTGCCAGCGGGAGGCGATTCTGTACGATCAGAAGGATGAGATAGTCGAGATCAACGTGAGCGCGATCATCATCGCCACAGGCTATGATGTCTGGGACCCGACTCCTGCGAGCGAGTATGGATATGGCAGGTATCCCAATGTGTATACTGCAATGGAATACGAGCGGCTGATCTGTGCCGCAGGTCCGACGCAGGGTCATATAGAGCGGAGATCGGATGGAAAAAGACCACAGAAGATTGCATTCATCCAGTGTGTGGGTTCAAGGAATGTCCGGATGGGTCGCCCCTATTGTTGTAGCGTCTGCTGCATGCACTCCACGAAAGAGGCGATCCTTGCAAGAGAGCACCACGACGATATCGAGAGCTTCATATTCTATAAAGCCCTCCGCACCTTTGGAAAGGGTTTTAATGAGTATATGGAGCGGGCTAAATCGGACTATGGCGTAGTTTACATAAACTCGGATGCCACGGTACAGGAGAACCCTGAGAACCAGAACCCGATCGTCGTTTACGATCTCGACGGGCACATCGAGAAGAAGGAAGTGGATATCGTGGTACTGGCAACATCCCTGATCCCGAGACCAGAGACGAGAATACTGGCTGAAAAGATCGGTATAAGTGTGGACGAGTTCGGATTTCTGGAGTCCGCAGACAAGCTTCTGGCTCCTCTGGATACCATGGTTCCCGGGATATTCCTTGCTGGCTACTGCCACGAACCGATGGACATACCCGAAGCGGTCGCTCAGGCGAGCGGTGCAGCCGCAAGGGCAGCCGAAGTGATGGAGGTGAGATAGATGGAAGAGAGTGAACCACGGATCGGAGTCTTTGTCTGTCACTGCGGTGTTAACATCGGCGGCTTTGTGGATGTACCAGACGTGGTTAAGTACGTAAAGACACTGCCAAACGTGGTACATGCGGATCGAAACCTCTATACCTGCGCTGATGATGGGCTTGCTGCTATTAGGGACGCTATAAAGGAGCACGACCTGAATCGTGTGATCGTTGCTTCCTGTACCCCACGAACACACGCTCCACTATTCAAGAGAACATGCGAGGAGGCGGGTCTCAACAAGTACCTCTTCGAGTTTGTCAACATCAGAGAACACTGCTCATGGGTACACATGAAGGAGCCAGAGAAGGCTACAGAGAAGGCAAAGCAACTGATAGCGATGGGTGTGGCTAAAGCTGCTCTGCTTGAGCCACAGGAAGAAGAGAGAGTACCTGTGGAACCGAAAGCCCTTGTTCTGGGAGGTGGTGTTGCTGGTATGACTGCTGCGCTGAGCCTTGCAAA
>JAUWHQ010000108.1 GCA_030605805.1 Methanosarcinales archaeon
ATTGACCAGGACTACTTTAACTTTCGGAAACGCTGCCCGATACTGAAAGGGTTATGAGATGCTTGAGCGGTATGAGGTGAAAGTCTCACGTACCGTTCTGAGATGAGGCGGGGCGGGTAACCGCCCCCTTCTTAATCGGCGGTTTAATCTTCCTTACCATGACCGGATCCTCCAGAAGAGTGAAAAAGTGCTTGCAACGCGAATTGTCAAAGAGCCTGAATAACAGATCAGCCGGGACTTGAGCGTCACGTGTCATGCGCTCCACTCCGGAGTGATGCGTAGGATCTGCACTTCTCCGCACTCTATTTTTTTGGCTTTGCTGTTTTCGGAAAAACTATTATATCATAAATCATTATGTGAAGACATGGCATCTCAAACCATACAGATAGTTTCCCCAACCGACCATGGACCCGAGCGGATCAGGGTCGAGGCATCGCCTTACGAATTCACGATAGCGACCCGCGCCAAATGGGAGATGGTTATCGCAGACGAGGACATGACGATTGCAAAGGGCGCGTTTGAGAAGATTAAGATCAGGGAGGTCACTTTGCAGAGAGATTTACTTGCCCTCTTATGCGCATTCACCCCTCACGCACTCGCATCGGTTGTGCGCGTCGGATCAGGGGCTGGTGCTGCGCCTGTTGAGCGCGACCGGTGCATCAGGGTTGCATACATCCTCGGGCAGGAGACCGGCGAGATCGAGAAAGGTGACCTGCTCGGGGTGCTGAATATTCTGCCAATCATGTTCACACGCGAAGCACACATACCAGTCCTGATCACGGATTGAAATATCGAAATGGCAGACCCATCTGCGGTTGTTCACAGGTTACTGGACTTAAAGAGTCCGGTAACAAATCTTCGTGCATGGTTGTTCGATGCCGGTTTTGTCAGTTCTGAAGAGGAATATCGAGTTTTATTGCATGAAATAACGGTCAAGCTTGCAAAAGAGCAGATTTCACTTCCGCAGTTTACATCCGGGGATAAACAGGTCATCCAGGATGTTGAAGCGCTCGACACTCTGAACGAGGTCTCAAACCTCCTTTCAGAGCGCCTGTTTGAATGGTATTCCTTTTATCATGGATCGATCCCGGAGTCAAGGGAACTTGCCCGGGAGATCGTGGAAGATTGCCAGGACGATATCCCTGATGCTATGCGCAGCCTTGCACAGAATTTAGCAGACCTTACCGAGAGCAGAAAACTGCTTGTTACACATATTCAGGATCAGATGGCACGCGTTTCCCCAAACCTCACGAATCTCGCAGGCGCTCTGCTCGCCGCAAGACTGCTTTCCATCGCAGGCGGGCTCGATAAACTATGCAGGATGCCTGCAAGCCGCCTGCAGGTGCTTGGCGCGAACCGGGCGATGTTTCGCCACCTGCGCGGAGCATCCCCGCCAAAGCACGGTATCATCTTCCGCCACCCCCTCATTCACGCGTCCCCCCGCCACCTGCGCGGCAGGATCGCACGCACGCTTGCCTCAAAACTGGTGATCGCCGCACGGATCGATTATTACGGCAGTGGCAGTGATGGTGAGGTGCGAGAGGAGCTTGCCCGGAGTTTGAATGATCGAATCAAGGAGATCAAGCAGAAGCAGTGATTCTCGGAAGACGCGATGGGTTTTTGTGGGTGGCTGTCACGAATGCGATCCCGAATCCAAAGTCGCGTGGGGTTTAACCGCTCGCAGCCATCACCGCTCATATCCCAGCTCCTATCTCTCATCTCTTTGACCCGGTGAGTTCCCCGCGTAGCGCGATCGATGCAGTGCTCAGGAATTCAGACTGCTTATCATCATCAAGGTTTCCGATTCTGGACCGGATCGCATTCTCAAAGTGCCGGATTGCGGTCTCATGATCGATCGATCCGTTCGAGGACAGTTCCAGCGCAAGTAGATCAATGGTTGACAGATAGATTCTCGGTCCGAGATGGACTCCAAGCTTCCGCATTGCTCTTGTGGTACTTACGAGTGGAGAAAACAGTTTTTTAAGGCGTGGTGCAAGATGTTTGTAGTAGTAATCCGCATGCTGGGCTATGATCATGAGTTCAGCCTCTTTATCCGGATAATTGACCACGATCCTTGCATTGAACCGGTCCAGAATGTGCTGCGGCACATCGGTGATGCCAGAGATGTCGTATGGGTTCATGGTCGCAATCACGTTTGCGCGGAGCGGTTTGGTGAGCGGGGTCTTTGGGAACGACACCTGCCACTCTGCCATGATCTCGGTGAATATGATCAGTGTGTACTCGCTGAACCGGTTCAACTCGTCTGCATACACGATTCCAGGCATACTGCTGCCGTGCGCACGAAAAAGGGGTCCTGAGAGAATGTCAATCTTGCCTTCACGGTACTTCCCGATGTCGAGGTCGCCGATCAGGTCGCTCGGGAGCGCGTCCTGACTGCCGGTCACCCGGACATACGGAACGTCCCCAATATCAGCTCTCAGCGAAGCAATCATCTGGTTCACGGCAAGCGTCTTTGCCGTGCCGGGCGGTCCTTCTATCAGCAGATTGAAGCGGAGACCGAGTTTGACCGCCTCTGCAAAGAGGTGCAGGTAATGCTTCATCTCATCCTGCCCGTATACCACGAGTTCAGTCATGTATGCTAAATGTGAGGGCAGGTCGCCAAAAGGATTTGCATGAGCGTGGCGGTCAATTACGTAAGGCAGCCCCCGCGCCCTTCGATCCACTTTTATCCACCTCCAACCAACCGATCCGGTGATACTTTCAGCGAAAGATACTCACACAACCTTCATCGCAGTCAGGATGATCCTAGCAACCCCGCGCTGATCCCACTTCCCTGAGTTGATCACAAGATCATACACCCCCGGATCATCAACATCTATCCCGTAATATTCCAAATACCTTCTGGCTTCGCACGTCTCCCGCTCGGTTATCTGGTGAGTCGCATCAGGCACCGAAATCCCTTCGCGGCGCACGACCCGCTTTGCCCTGACATCAAGCGGTGCTGTGATAAGCACGGCAAGATCAGGTTCCGCCATCCATGCCGAGAGCCTGCCCTCGATGATTACGTCCCTTCCCGCAACCGTAGCGTCCGATGCAATCTCCTTCTGGTGGCGGTCGATGCGCTGATCGATATCCGGATCAGACGAGGCAAGTTCTCCGAACTCCTCGAGCGTAAGCCCCCTCTCTTCTGCCATCATCCGGAAGATATCCCCGGCAGATACAACCTCAAAACCGGTGCAACTCGATAATATGCCTGCCACCGTGCTGGTCCCGCTTCCGGGCAGACCGCTGAGCGTTATGATCATCAGTACAAAGATCGTTTCATGCTGTACTTATTCATTACTCATCCCCTGCCTGTTTGAGAAACTGTCGTGCCACCACGGTGTTGGCAGTCCTCTCGCTGCCAAGTAGGTTTGTATCTCGCACGCAAAGTTTAATAGAGTACAACATATACAACATACATGGGGCAAGAGGTTATGTGGGCATACTTTCGTTCAGAAGTTAGAATATGTCTGGGAAAATGCAGCCATTTTTCCAGTATGACTTTCGGTTCTCTATTGAGGTGTGGGGGAAACAATGGATCAGAATCAAATTTCAGAGAGAATTCTCGCTGAGCCGATGCAATTATCGGATAGTCAGAGCGCTGCGGTTCTCTCAAATAAGGATCACCTCCGAATTATTGCCGGCGCAGGCGCAGGAAAAACAGAAACTCTGACGCGAAAAATCGTGCATCTTCTTCTGTGCGAGCAAGTTGACCCGTCTTCCATTGTTGCATTCACATTCACCGAAAAAGCAGCTCAGAGCATGAAAAGCCGGGTCTATGACAGAATTAAGCACTTAGGCGGGCACGACATCTGCGCCCGGCTTGGCGACATGTTCATCGGCACCATCCATGGTTACTGCTTCCGCCTGCTGGAAGATCATTTCGGCTACGGCGATTACAGCGTGTTCGACGAAAATCAGGAAATGGCGTTTTTGATGCGGGTTGGCTGGAAACTGGGGATCGACATCGAAGGAAATCATTCGTCAAAATGCGAGGCGTTTTCAAATACGTTGAATGTGGTCTACGGTGAATTAATCACGAAAGAAACTCTCGAAAAATCGGCATCTGATTTTTTAAAGTCTTTTGAGAAGTATGAAAGTCTTCTGGATTCACACAAGCGCCTCACATTCAACCGGATGATAAATCTTGCCATAAACAATCTGAATGACCGACCTGAAGTGCTTGATTGCATGAAATACCTCATCGTGGACGAATATCAGGATATTAACCGTGCACAAGAGCGACTTATACGTTTGATCGGAAACAATGCCCGGATTTTCATCGTCGGCGATCCCCGACAGACCATTTACCAGTGGCGTGGTTCGGACGAAAGATGTTTCGAAGATTTTGCGGACTACTACTCCGACACTGAAACCATCTCGATCTCGGAAAACCGGCGGAGTGTGAAAGCTGTACTTGACATTGCCAACGGATTCGCGGATAATTTTGAAAAACGGTATGAACATCTGGATCCGACAAGAAACGGTCATGGCGGTGTATATCTTGGCGAGTTTGAAACTGCCGGGGAGGAAGCCGGGTGGATCGCAGACCAGATCGAGTCGCATGTTGGAAACGGTGCGTGTTCATACAGCGACATTGGCATCCTGTTTCGGAGTGTCAAGACGTCTGCACCCGTGTTCATCGACGTCTTCAGGGAGCGAAACATCCCAGTCATGGTGGGCGGTAAAGTCGGTCTCTTCCGGCGATTCGATGTCAAAGCCGTCAGTAAACTGTTTGCATGGCTCTATGACGATGGATTCTGGAAGGAGGATCGATGGTCAGACGCAATCGAAGGCGAAGACCTCCTCTATTCAGCGCTCGGGGATTGGGGGGCGGGCATGCCGGAATTGCCGTTGCCGGATGACATAGTCGCAACCCTGACGAAGTGGAGGGATTCGACATTGAATTCTGAATTCAAGAACTTCACCGAGGCGTATTACGAGCTTCTGACTCTACTCAAGTATCACGAACTCGATCCCGGCGATGCCAACCATGCGGTGATCATGGCAAATCTCGGTCGTTTCAGTTCTCTTCTCACCGATTACGAAACTGCAAACATGCTCGGTGGAAGGAAAGTAAATTGGAAAAGCGACCTCAAGGGGCTGTGCTGGTACATGAGTGCCTACGCCACCGGTTCTTATGAAGAGCAGACTGGCGATGACATTCGCGGCGTGGATGCCGTGCACCTCATGACGGTTCACCAGGCAAAAGGGCTGGAGTGGCACATCGTCTTCATTCCCGCGATGACAAACAAACGGTTTCCGTCAAGCATGGTGGGTAGGACGGGAAAATGGCTCATTCCCCGAGATATCTTCGATGTGGATAAGTACGAGGGTGATATCGAGAGTGAACGAAAGCTCTTTTACGTCGCATTGACACGCGCAAAGGACGAACTCGTCGTGAGTCGTTTCAGACGGATGAACAATAACGTGGGACCGAGCGAGTTCATCAGCGAAGGTCTCAATCTCTCCAAAATGACCGAGTTGTCTGACCGGGATTCTCTTCCGCCATGCGTTGTTGCGGAGACGGCTGATGCCGAGGATATTCGGATGTATGCCGCCGCAGAGATCATCACATACGGAAAATGCCCGTATTTTTACCGGTTCAGGCATGTGTGGGGTTATCAGCCGGGATTGAACGCTATGCTTGGATACGGCAACACACTCCACTTCTGCCTGCGCTATGCGGCTGAACTCATCCGTGATGAGGGTTACAGCCCGATGAGCGCCATCGCAACATCCGTTGACAGGAACTTCCACCTGCCGTTTGCCGGCGAAGCGAGGACGAAAAAAGCGAAAGAGAAGGCGAAGCGCAAACTTGTGCAGTTTGTGATGGAACACGTTGACGACATGCGCAACATCAAGGAGGTGGAAAGCCGCATCGAGTTCCCGGTTTGCCGTGCCACGATTGCGGG
>JAUWHQ010000092.1 GCA_030605805.1 Methanosarcinales archaeon
ATTCGTTCAGGCAAATCCCGGGCAAAACTCCTCATATCCCCATCCGGGATGAACCTGGCAAATTCTTCCCTGGCGTCACCGCTCATCCCCTTATCGATCCTCTGCAGACGCTTCACAAGACTTTTTACATTGTATTTTCTATCCCGGTTCTGATAGATATCCTCTATAATTTCCGCATAAGTTCTTGTGGATTTTACAGGAGGTTCCGGATCAAAAACAGTAGCGTTTTTAAAATAATTGAAAAGTCCCCCATCAAAGCAATCAAAGACCGTGAAATGCGTCTTATTAATCTCCTCACATCTTCTTGTGCCTCTTCCCAACATCTGTTCCCAGAGTATTCGCGACTTTACCGGGCGGAGAAAGACTATGAATTCAAGTGCTGGAATATCCACTCCCGTTGTTAGCATATCCCTTGTGACCACGACACCTGGATTTGGTCGGTTCCGAAACTCCCTAATTCTCTGTAAAGGTCTATCAACCGTCGGACTGCCGGTAATCTTCTGGACGAACGCGTCCCCATTCCCGAAAACATCCCTGCAAATATCCACGAGCGCATCGCAATGTGAGGTATGTGGCAGGTCGTTGGCGGCAAAGATCAATGTCTTTGGAAAACGTTTGTATTTTTCTTCGTGCGCAAGTGCGTATTTCGCGATCTCTTCGACGATCTTTCTATTGCTATCAGGTGAGGTGATCTTCTGTTCGATTTCAGAACTATTGAATTCTCTTTCGTCCTCCAGCGCGTCCAGTGACTCCAGACCGGTCTCTGTGTCGATTAAACCAACCAGCTCCCCTTCTTTCAAAAACACCCCGTTTATCCTCACATCGGATTTGATGTGGACCGCATCCCAATCAACCAGCCAACCCTCTCGTACTGCCCTCTCATAGCTGTACCTGAAAACTATTTCCTTAAAATAAGCTTTGGTGTGAACTGCTGGGGTGGCCGTGAGACCAATTTTTATAGCATCGAAATGATCAAGAACTTCGAGCCATTTACTGGTATCACGTGCCGTATACCCGCGATGACATTCATCAGCGATGATCACGTCAAACGCATGAATGGGGATGTTGAGTCTGGTTGCATCGCTTTCATCGTCCGAATCCTGATCAGTGGATTCAAAAGAATTCCGCCAGCCAAACAGATTCGCTCGCATCCTCTGGATCGTGCACACGTATACGAAAGCATGCCCAGTCCCGGGATCGGTTAAATAATTGTTTGGCACGGTTTGCGGATCGAACGTATCCTCCTCATCGAAATCTCCCTTTTGAAATCGTTGAGAGTATACTTCGAAAGTCTCTTTGAATTTTAAACCTCGTTCAGTCTCGAATGTAGCAAAAGCGTTCACCGCTTGCGCTGCAAGAGCCCTTCTATCAACTAAAAACAAGATACGTTTCGCAAAACCGGACTTCATGAGTCTGTAAATCTGGGAAACGATGGTGTATGTCTTGCCCGTTCCCGTAGCCATCGCAAGCAGCATTCTACGTTTACCATCCGATATAGCAGTCTCAGCCGCATCATTTGCTTCGATCTGATAAGGGCGCAAACCCTGATGCGTGTTAGGATTATCTTTAAACCAGTTGTAACATGCGTAAGCGTCCCTCTCAAACATTTCTCTCAAAGCACCCGGTGTATGGAACCCTGATACTGTTCTCGAGCGGCTGTCCGATTTTCTTAAATCCTGAAACCAAAAGATCACACCGTTTGTGGAGTAGATGAACGGTACCCGGGAACCATCGAAATCAAATGGAGAACTCACAACCCCCGTAGAGTATCGTTGAGACTGACCAAGAACACTTTGGGGAGCTATACCCAATCTTTTCACTTCGACGAGAGCGAGTATCTGACCGTGATCCACAAGAGCATAGTCAACGGGACCGGTTAAGGTAGGATACTCCTCAATAGCGTTGGATGTATAGGAACTCAAAGGTTTCGACTTATCGTGTTTTATGACACCCCAACCCGCGGCTTCGAGTTTGCGGTCGACGCGTTTCTTTCGAGTTTCTCGTTCTGTTTCATCGGGCATGTGAGTTATATCATAATATGAAACTGATTCATTTAATTCTTTCCTGATCTCTGTGGTAGCGCGGTACTTCCGAAACATGGCACAGGTTTCGAACGTGGTTCTCACCATACAACCAGCCATCCACAATCATATCTATGATCGATTGGCTATGTTTATTATTCTCTATATCGTACCTGAAAGTGACCTATTCGGAACCGACTGCGCCGATAGGTTAATTATATCCTCAAGTCCAGACAAAGGAGATTACTATGACAACGGTATATGATGTACCAGCAAGCGACTTGATAACGTGTGCTGCACAGAAACTTAAGGAAAGTGAGAAGATCGAGCCACCTGTATGGGCAGGTTACGTGAAGACTGGTGTGCACAAACAGATGCCGCCTGTCGATGCGGACTGGTGGTTTGTGCGGTGTGCTGCGGTGCTGCGACAGATCTATGTCGGTGGTCCGGTAGGCGTGTCAAGATTAAGGTCCAGGTACGGCGGAAAAAAGCGTAACGGGACGATGCCGCCCTCCTTCAGGAAAGGGAGCGGTTCCATCATCAGAAAAGTACTTCAGCAGCTGGAAGCGGTTGGGTATGCCCAAACGGTCAAAGGAGGGCGCACAGTAACTCCTGACGGGCAGCGTTTCCTTGACAATGTTGCGTATGAGACCAAACAGCAGACGTCCGGGACATAGACATGGACATCGAGATAGACATGCAGATGAAAGGTGAGGGCTTATGAGCGGCGAACTTGACGCGATCAAACAGCGGAGACTTGAACAGATGCAGCAGCAGATGGCGCAACAACAGGGCGCCGCCGCTCAGCAGGCTGCACAACAGCAGCAGGTCGAGGAGGCAAAACAGTCGATACTCAGAAATATCCTGACTCCGGAGGCGAGGGAGCGGTTGACGACGGTGAAGGTGGCGCGCCCGCAACTGGTCGAGCAGGTCGAGATGCAGCTTATTTCGCTTGCGCAGTCAGGGCAGTTGCGGACCAAGATCGACGATGCGAAATTGAAGGCGCTGCTCCAGCAACTCCAGTCAAGGAAACGAGATACGACGATCAAACACATCTGAATATCCGGATATGTGTGTGAATGGACGTTTTTATGCTCTTCAGCGGGGGAAAGGACAGTTCATTATCTGCGATACTGCTTGAGCCGTTTTTTGACGTAACACTGGTCACCTGCAACTTCGGGTTCGCGGAGACATGGGAGACCGCGGAGGTGGTTGCATCAGAGCTTGGATTCCAGCACAGGGTACTCTCGATCGATGGTGCGATCCTTGAGGCAGCATCCGATATGGCTGTTGATGACGGTTATCCCAACCGGGCGATCAACCACCTCCATACGTGTGCCCTCGAATACGTGGCATCCGGACACGCGATCATCGCTGACGGGACTCGGAGGGATGACCGGGTTCCGATGCTGAAGCTACCGGATGTGCAGCGTCTTGAGGATACGAAGGAATGCACGTACATCAGACCGCTGCTCGGATATGGCAGGCGTGCTGTGGACGCGCTGGTGGATATCCATCTCGAGATCGAAGAGAACAGAAGTGAGAAGATCGAAAAATCCGATTACGAGGTTGAACTGCGTGCAATTATCGAAGATAGGCACGGTCAGGATATGGTGCGCACAATCTTTCCCTGGCAGCATCTTCAGTCAAGAGTGATCAGGCGGAGACCGTTTCGTGTTTGATCGAGGCTGGTTTTTATGTGGATACATACATCGCGGGCAGAGCAGCAGCCCCATGAAGCTGCAAGCACCCACCATTTCTTCGCCCGGAGCTTCTCTCTAAACGGCACGCCCTGCGCAACCACAACCCCGATCCGCATCGGATCTGCGATCCTGATATCACCGTCAGCGTCCAAAGTTTTCGTGCATGAGGAGTTTGCCCATTCGGCAAAGCAGCAGCACCACATAATTTTAATAAAATAAAATCCCGCGGACCCCTGCCCCGGATCCGCGGCTTCAACCCAATCCCTACGACGCTGCCGCTGCAAGCACCTTCTCGAGGTCCAGCAGGATCAGCAATTCCCCGTCACCCAGCTTGCCGACGCCCTTGATGTACTCGGCATCGATGCCACTGCCACCTGACTCGACCACGAGTTCGGGCACCGGCTCGATATCCTTTGACGGCATCCGCAGTACCTCACTCACCGAGTCCACAACCATGCCGATCGGAACGCCCCCGGGCTCGACGATGATGATCCGTGTGTTGTCATCCCGCTCTTTTTCTGACAGTCCGAATCTTCTCCGAAGATCGGTCACCGTGGTAACCTGACCCCTGAGATTGGTGACGCCATTCACATAGTACGGTGCGTTTGGCACCGGTGTGGTATCACGCATACTCGTGATCTCACGCACCTGACTCACCTGGACCCCGTAGAGCCCATCAGCGAGCGTGAAGACGACAAGTATCGCTTCATCAGACGATGTTTCGTCCATGATTTCATCCTCCTATATCACAGCCTCAGTCTCTCGCACCGTGAACCCGGCTGAGTGCGTCCACCAGTTCCTGTGTCACATCAACAAGCTCATAGATCTCGGATGTCAACTCCTGTACCGTAGCTGCCTGCTGCTGCGCCGCAAAGGAATCCTGCTTGATGGTGGATGTACTCTCTTCGGATATACGTGCAACCTCATCCATACTGGCAGAGAGTTTCCTCACGGCATCTGCGGTTTGCCTGGCATAGATCCCCCGAGCCTTAACATTGACCCTGTTCATAATCCTACGCCTCCTTATTCCACCGCACCAGTCTCTCGTACCGTGAACCGCTCGAGATTGTTCATCAGTTCCTGCGCTGTGTCAGCGAGTCCCTGTGTCTCGGATGTCAACTCCTCTATCGCAGATGTCTGCTGCTGCACCGCAGATGAACTCTCTTCGGCAGCGGATGCGCTCTCCTCAGATATGCTTGCGACCTCGTCCATGCCGGCAACAACCTTCTTCACGACCTCAGATGCATGTTTAGCGCCATCATCGATCTCCTGTACCATGACATTGACCCCATCTATTGCGCCCACTATCTTGTCGACTCCCTCAAGTGCGGTATGCATCAGTTCTCCACCCTTGGTTGCCTCTTCCACAGCCGTGCCGGTTGCGCCGATCGCATTCTCTCCGGACTCCTGGATGTGCTCGATCGCAACCCCTGACTCGCCGGCAGCCCCCTTTACCTTCTCTGCAAGGTTCTTCACCGCATCGGCAACAACGGCAAAGCCTCTTCCTGCTTCACCTGCTCTTGCAGCCTCGATCGCAGCGTTAAGCCCGAGCATATTGGTCTGTCCCGCGACATCGGTGATGACATTCCCCATCTCTCCGACCCGCTCGATCGCGGTGTTCATCTCGGAAACGGTCTCTGATGTCTTAGCGACCCCTTCCTGGATGGCTGCAAGACCATCGAGCGTCTTTTTGGCGGCTTCCTGAACCTCGTGCGATATCTGAGTGGCATCCTGTCCTTTCTCTGCCGATTTGCTCGCGTTTACAGATGTCTGGTCGATCTGCGATGCCACATCCTCAACGTTCCTGGCGGTATCTTGTGCCAGTTCCGCAAGTTTCTGGGAGCCCTCTGCGACCTGCTGGGATGAAGATGCAAGTTGTTCCATACCTGCGTTCATCTCCTCTGCTGCAGAGGAGAGTGCCTGTGCTGTGCCGAGAACCTTCTCGCCAACGCCTCTTGCGTCCACGATGGCATCGGACAGTACACCGATCAATGAATTCACACCATCCGTCATCTTGTTGTAATCGCCTTTGACATCGATCTCCGCCTTGACGGTCAGGTCTCCATCGGCAGCCTTTCCTGCAAGCCTTTCTATCTCATTATTGATCGCCTGCAGACCACCCTTCATCTCTCCGAATGTGCGCGCGAGTTCACCGAGTTCGTCCTTCGAATCAACCTTGATATCGTAACCAAAGTCGCCGTCCCTGATCTTGTTTGCGCCGATCATGACCTCGTTTAACGGATTTGTGATCGACCTTGAGATCACCATCGCAATCACCATTCCAAGGATGATCGCAATGATTACGAACGCGACAACCGCGGTCTTCGCGCTCGCTGCTGCTGCTTCTGCTTCTGCGGTCGCACCCTCTGACAGTTTGCCTGCGCCCGTTTTGACAGCCCTTCCATCGGTCACAAGAGGACCTGATGTGCCAGCATGTTCGTTGATCCCGTTTACGGCAGCCACAAGTTTCAGGAAAGTTGTCTGATACGCATCAACCTGTGCAGTGATCGCGCGCTTATCAGAGGATGTGAGCGCAGATGCATCGATGGCTGCCTTGAGCGCAGCTATATCGTTCTTCGCATCGGTAGCAGACTGCTCATCCTGGCGCATGAGGAAGTTCTTCTCCTGGCGCCTGATTGCCATGAGATCAAGCATCAGTGTGGCTGATTCTGCACTATCAAGATAATCTGCACCTTTAATGCTGTTTTCAACCACTCTGGCATCGGATACGAGTTCATCCTCGATTGCGCGCATCGCTTCCGTCATTGTCACCAGTTCGGCAAACGCGCCTTCATAAGCTGAGATATCAGATCTGATATCTGATATTACCGCCTTATCCTCACTCGTTGCAACCGCACCTGCAAGGACAAGATGTTCTTCCATTTCGGCGATCTTATCCGCAAGATTATCGATCGATTTCTGATCCTCTCTAATCTGGAAGTTCTTTTCCTGCTGCCTGGCTTCGCCGATGTATGTATCAACTGCCATGGCATTTTCAAGCAGCACAACGGCGTTGTTCATAGTCGTTACCTGCGTGTACGCAGTGATCCCAAGCCCGGCTGTTAAAAGCAGCACGAGCCCAAAGCCAGCCATCAGTTTCTTGTTGACTGACATATTGTTCAATATGTTCATGTTGTGTATACCCCCGAATTGTGTTGTAGCTTGTCTTTCCACAAGTTACTATTCTGTTGTTCTACCACTCCGCGCCCGTCAAGCATCCTCAGCACCTCCCCGATCGAACATGCTTGGACACGAGATGATATTGTAAATGGCTTTGTGAATATGGCTATATAAAGGTTTTTAAGACGACGGTTTTGGGACAATATTATGGCTCTCTGCTAATTCGCGAGTGCAAGCACTTTTTCACCCTTCCGGAGGATCCGGTTATGGTAAGGAAAATTAAACCACAGAGAGCAAAGAGGAACACAGAGAGCTGTTATTTTTCTCTTTCGATCCCTCTGTGCACTCTGTGTCCTCTGTGGTTTTCTGAAACCTTATTTCGAAGATATAAAAAGTCTCCGGGGGTTTCTTCACTGCAACGCGAGATATCAATGGCCCAATATTATCCGACTGGCAATCTCATCACCACGCGACATGCCGCAAATTCAACCACGCGGCACCATAGAATGCTCCGACAAATATGCGGCTCTCTCTGTAATTCGCGTGTGCACGGGTCTGATAGATCATGCATACAAGGAGTACCCCTCGATATCAAGATATATGCGCCGGAACAAATGTTTAACGTTTGGGATGCCATAACACCGCCGTTTAATCACTTTGATCTTATTATTCAGTCCTTCCACAAATCCACTCGTTTGCCGGTTGATAAAGTAGTTTGTGATTTTATGTCGAGTAGAGCTCATAGCCACCTCCTCATGGAAGCTGCTATGAGCCCCCTCACAGAACCGGACTTGAGGTTTTCCCTCATCCGGCTCTTCGGAAGAACCGCCCTACCATTCATCGTATAGATTATGAGTCCGGTTTTGTTATACTTCGCACCGCCACAAACTGAGCTTTTTTGCAAATGTGTCAGTGATGTGTTGACACACGCGAAAGACATGACGATAGAGATGACACCTTTCGCGCCTTTCTCGTTAAATTGGGGAATAAAAACGCAAAGATGTGAGGGTGCAAGGACGAGAAAGATCGAATAAACCTCTTGATTGGCTGTCATGTTGTATATGCCCCAGTCTTGTGTATTCATGGTCAAATTGGCGATTACAAAAGTCGCAGTTTATGCCGGTGATGAGTATATTCCATCCGGCTGTGTAGGTGAGTAGTTACCACTGGTTAATCTATCATTTCAGATTGAAAAACATATTGGTATCAGGTATAAAACAAGTAAAATTTATCGTAGACTTATACTTCACTCCTCCGACCTGAACCATAAGCCTTTTTCTTTAAGCTTTTCAATCACATCTCTTTTTTTCTCAAACTCCATGATTCTGAGCTCTTTACGCTTAATTTTGCCGCTAATCGTTTTGGGGAGATCTTTAACAAATTCAATATCTCTTGGATACTTATATGGGGCAGTTATCTGTTTGACATGCTGCTGAATATCCTTGACAAGTTTTTCTGATGGTTCGCATCCCTCTTTTAAGACAACAAAAACCTTAACAATCTCCCCTCTTATAGGGTCAGGGCTCGGAATCATCGCACATTCAAGAACCGCCTCATGCGAATCAACTGCACTTTCGACCTCAAACGGACCAATCCTGTATCCTGAACTGATACAGACGTCATCTGCCCTCGAATCAAACCATATGTATCCGGACTCATCCATTGTTGCAAGGTCTCCGGTTAAATACCAGTCACCAACGAAGCATTCAGCAGTTTTTTCCTCCTTTTTATGGTATCCTTTAAACAGCATCGGATGATCCCTGGCAACAGCAATTATGCCCCTCTCGCCCACAGGCACTCGAACTCCTGTCTCAGGATCTACAATCGCTCCTTCGACGCCCGGCGTAAATCTGCCCATCGACCCGGGCTTTATCTCCATTCCAGGCAAATTGCAGGCAATAACACAGGTTTCTGTCTGTCCGTAACCTTCTCTAACAGGTATCCCAAACTTCTCGTTGAAGAATCTGATGATGCCCGGTGTGCAGGGCTCTCCAGCAGTTAAAATGACCTTCAAGTCCCCCAAATCGTGTCTTTTGTTTGCATCATCGATTGCTGCCATAGCCCTGAGTTCTGTCGGGGTCATGCATGCCCTGTTTATCCTCCATCTATCAAGCAGCTCAAACCATTTCTCAGGTTCAAATCTGCCCGAGTAATGGAAGTTTGCAGCGCCGGCATTTAAAATCGTCCCGAATGGCGCCCAATACCATTTAGCCCATCCGGGTTCTGTTGTTGCCCAGCACAGTTCGTCTGGTTGCGTATTCCACCAGTAATACCTGTTCAGCCTGTCGAAACAGTACATCAATGAATGGGTGTGTAACACTCCTTTTGGTGCGCCCGTGGTCCCTGAGGTATAGTTGATGGACAAAGGATCATCTGCTTTGACTTTTTCAAGGGCTATATTTCTTGACGCCGAAGTAACTTCCTGCCTGAAGTTCATCCATCCCTCTCTCTGACCTGAAAAGAACAAGTTGTCAATTGAAATTCTATCTTTTATTGCATCTACCTCATCAGCAATCGTTGAATCGCTGGTAATTAGAGCCTTGACCCCGGCATCTAAAATTCTATATTCTAAATCAGCTCTTCTGAGCATTACTGTACCGGGAACCACAACGCCGCCTATTGCCCAGATACCGACGCTTGCCACATAAACATCTGTGCCCCTTGGAAGTATTACTAACACCCGATCACCCTTGCGGATGCCTGAATCTCTCAGGACATTTCCAATTCTCTTCGCATTGTCCCATACTTCCCAGTATCCTGCCTTCTCAACCGTCCCGTCCGGCTGCTCGGTAATTGCCATCAATTTTGTTCTGTCCTCTGCCCATCTTCTGACAATATCAACAAAATTGTAGCCTTCAGGAACATCCCATTTGAACTTCTTTCTTTCCTTTTCGTAATCGAAGGCGTGTATGGTTTCAACGTTGGCACCTCCCGCTTCAGCAGGGGAAGCCGTCACTTTTTCTCTCGCCATTTCTTTTTCCACAATGTGACAAAAGCAACCGCAACTTATTGATCAAGCACGCTTCTCACCGACCGCTCTGCAAACCCGCGTGAACGCAACATCTCTCTGATCCTACCGCTGGTCACGACCGGAATCGTCTTCAGATCGGAGAGATCGGCGCACCCGCAGAGAAACATCGCGATCTCAAGTTCCGCGATCATGCGCGAGAGCCGGTCGATCACCGCATCCACACCCTCCATCGCAGGTGCGACCAGTGGCAGCGCAGTCCCTGCAAGCGACGCACCAAGTGCAAGCGATTTTGCGATATCGATTCCTGTACGCACGCCGCCTGTTGCAATGATCGGCACACCACAGCCCGAGCACTCCACAAGCGACACTGCTGTCGGTATCCCCCAGTCCCAGAACAGCCTTCCGAGATGCTCAGCTGTGGTATCTCCGCTACTTACGGCTCGATAATACTCGACACCTGCCCAGCTCGTACCGCCTGCTCCGCCGACATCGATTGCAGCAACACCAGCATCCACGAGCGCCACTGCCGTTTCACGAGATATGCCTGCTCCGGTCTCTTTTGCTATCACAGGGACCGAAATCGCATCGCACACCTCTTTTATTGCGCTCAGGCATCCGCTTGCACGCGTGCAGCCTTCCGGTTGCACCGCTTCCTGCAGAAAGTTGAGGTGGATCGCGATCGCGTCAGCATCGATCATCTCGATCGCACGCTTCACGCCCGCGATGCCGATTTCTGCCAGCTGGACCACGCCGATGTTGGCATAGACAAAAGCATTCGGTGCACAATCCCGTACCACACGAAACGTCTCCTCATGCTTCTGATCCTCGATTGCAGCCCGCTGGCTCCCGACTCCGATGCCGATTCCAAGATGCTCGGCTGCGAGCGCGAGCGTTCTGTTGATCTCATAAGTATCAGGATGTCCACCCGTCATCGATGCGATCAGAAGCGGTGCATCCAGCCGTTTGTTGAATAACTCCGTAGAAAGATCGATATCGTCCTTATCGATTTCAGGAAGTGCGCAGTGGATCAGATGTATGTCATCAAACCCTGCCGAAATGTGTGCTTCGACCGGCTTATCAGCACAGATTCGCAGGTGCTCGATCTTCCGCTGGGATGTGGTCATCGATGGTAATATTGGTTGGAGGATGTTAATAATTCTCTCATACAGCCCGGGTTCTGATCGGGCTGCTCGCGCTTCAGGACCAAAACCAAAGATTGATAGGGGCTCATGCCACCGACGTAACTGATAACATGATTATCGTACGCAGATTCCAGCCAGCGGATTTTTCCGGCGTGATTGCGGTCGAACGTGAACAGTTCGACGAGCATGATCCGTATCTGTACATGAATCTGTATGAATTGAATGAGGACACGTTCTTTGTCGCAGATCACCGTGGCGAGGTGGTCGGGTTCGTGGTGGGAGTGATGTCGGTCGGAGAAGGCGGGGTATACGGGCGAGTCTTCTCGATTGCGGTGCGTGAAGCGTATCAGGGGCTCGGTATCGGGGCGCAACTGATGAGACACGTCATTGATGCGCTCTACCGGCAGAATATCAGAGGAATCATGCTCGAAGTCAGAAACCGCAACTTTCGTGCCGTGCGGTTCTATCAGCGGCTCGGATTCGTGATCGATAGGGTCGATACCGGTTATTACAGCGATGGAGAGGATGCAGTCATTATGAAATATCGCAGGTGGATATTATGATCGTGATAAAAATCGGTGGTAGCCTGATCAGAAATGCACGGAATCTGGTAACTGTACTCCACGAATACGCATTAAATGAGGGCGAACGTATCCTGATCGTCCCGGGCGGAGGTATATTTGCAGATACCGTGCGGACTGCAAGCGGGACATACGGCATATCAGACGAAGCTGCCCACTGGATGGCAATTCTTGCTATGGATCAGTATGCGCACTATCTGACCGATGGCACGCCGGCAAGATTGATCGCAGGGATCGCAGACCCTTCTTCGATCAGAACCGGCGCATCGGTCATTCTGGTCTATGATCTGCTG
>JAUWHQ010000226.1 GCA_030605805.1 Methanosarcinales archaeon
GAATACTGCTCCTCGGTCTGCTGCATGTATGCGGTCAAGCAATCGATTGTGGCACTGGAACATGACCCCGATCTGGATATCACGATATTCAGCATCGATGTGCGCGCAGTGAGCAAGGGTTTCGAGGAACTGTATCAGAGAGCAAAGAATGAACTTGGCATCCGCTACATTATCTCAAGACCACCAGCCGTCTATGAAACAGATGGAGAATTATGGGTCAAGTATGAGGATGTGGAGGAGGGCGTGGTCAAGCGCATGGATCTTGACATGGTCATTCTCTCGGTCGGTCTCCAGATCGCACCACCGGTCAGGGAACTACTGGAATCATCCGGAATCGAACTTGATCAGTTTGGAAATGTCGCGACCATGGAGGAGTGTCCTGTTGAATCGAACATTCCTGGTGTCTTTGTATGCGGCACATTGCAGGATCCAAAGGATATCCCGACTTCGGTTGCGCAGGCATCCGGAGCTGCTGCAATGGCACATGCCCTGCTCTCTTCCGAGCGTGGAACGATGATAACCGAGCTTGTATATCCGGAAGAGAGGGATATCGGGGATACCCCGAGAGTTGGCGTCTTTGTGTGCCACTGTGGCATCAACATAGGAGGCGTGGTGGATGTGCCTGCGGTTGCTGAATATGCAAAAACGCTTCCGAATGTTGCCTTTGCCACGGAGAATTTGTATATGTGTGCAAGCGATGCCCAGGAAATGCTAAAAGATATGATCAGGGAGCATGACCTGAACCGGATTGTGGTTGCATCATGCACTCCAAGAACGCATGAACCGCTCTTCCAGACGACATGCAGGGAGGCAGGGTTAAATCCGTATCTCTTCGAACTGGCAAATATCAGGGAGCACTGCTCATGGGTTCACCAGAAAGAACCCGAAAAAGCAACCAAGAAGGCAAAAGAGATCGTTAAGATGGCGGTTGCAAAAGCGAGTTTGTATGAACCGCTGTACAAGCAGGAGGTTCCGCTCATCCACAATGCAGTAGTTCTTGGCGGCGGAGTTGCTGGCATGTCCGCAGCAATCGAACTCGCCGAGATGGACTTCCCTGTAACCCTGATTGAGAGAGAAGCGGAACTCGGTGGACTGATGAGACGGGTTACAAAACTCCATTACGGAAAGAATGCTGCTGATGTCGTCTCCAAACTTGCTGATAAGGTGCGGTCGCATTCAAACATAACGCTCTACACTCAGTCAAAGCTTGCATCGCTGGAGGGTTTCCTTGGAAACTTCAAGGGAACGATCGAAACGCCGGAAGGTGCTATTGAACATGAATTTGGGGTTGCGGTCATCGCAACCGGCGGCATGGAACTTGTGCCCGACGGATACTATGAGTACGGTAAGCCAAACATCGTAACACAACTGGAACTTGAGGAACGGCTGAAGAGCGGGCTTAATGTAAAGAACGTGGTTATGATCCAGTGCGCCGGAGCCAGAAACGATGTCCGGAGATACTGTTCCAGAATCTGCTGCATCGAGGCTGTTAAGAATGCGATACGCATCAGGCAGGAGAGCGATGCAAACGTATACGTCCTGTACAAGGATATGCGGACTTACGGACGATGGGAAGGGATGTATCAATATGCAAGGGATCTCGGTGTCGTCTTCATACGGAGACCGGATGATAAGGATCCGGTTGTTACGGATAACAGGGTGCTCGTGCATGACATGCTGCTCGGAAGGGATATCGAGATCGATACCGATCTCATCGTTTTAAGCGCGCCGCTCGTTGCTCCGGAGGACGCGGGAGAGACGGCAATGATGTTCAAGGTTCCGCTCGACGCAAACAAGTTCTTCCTTGAGGCGCATGTGAAATTAAGACCGATTGATTTTGCTACCGAAGGAGTGTTTCTGTGCGGAAGCGCGCACGGTCCGAAGTTCATCGATGAAGCGATTGCTGATGGGGCGGCGGTTGCATCGAGAGCAGGCAGGATACTTGCAAGTCCGATGCTTGAAACCGAGGCGATCGCGATGACGGTGGATGAAACGGAATGCATCGGATGCGGCAAATGTGTCGAGGTATGTCCGTACGGTGCTCCGGCACTGAAGGATGTGGAGGTTACCGTAGAGGAGATCACGTACACGACAAAGAAGAGCGAGATCAACCCGGCAGCATGTAAGGGCTGCGGTACATGCGCAACAGGATGCCCGACAGGTGCGATCACGGCACAACACTTCACATCCGATTCCCTACTCGAATCGATCAGGGCGTTTGCGGATATCGCAGACATAGCAGAGGCAGGAGAAGGCGCGGCAGGCGAGACGGCTGCGTGATCGTCAATGAATTGTTCGAGGGCTTGTAAGAAACTTTTTACAGACCCTCGCGATGTTATTTTTTTGTGGGTCTTCAGGGTTGCCAGTGACACGACCCGAATTGTTCAGTAAAATTCAGTAAATTTTGTGGCAGCCAGTTTTGTGTAATTCGTGGGCATTCGCGATTTTATCACAAATAAACGAATATCAGAAATCCAATAATCGACGAGAACACACTTCAGGCTTTCAGATAGCGCCACATTTCCACATCTTCCAACGACCCGGGAGACGCCCGCGCTCCTGCAACCGCCATTTCAATCGAGCAGTCCAAATGCAGCCAGTGCATCACGCAGCTTCTGCTCGTTCTCGGCACCCATCGGCGCAAGCGGAAGCCGCAGAGGTCCGCCCGGCAGACCCATCATGTTCGCAGCAGTCTTCACCGGGATCGGGTTCGTCTCGATAAACATCGCCCGCACAAGAGGCGCAAGCCGGTAGTGGTGGCGCCTCGCCTCATCGTAATCGCTGCTTTGTATCGCATTCACAAAGGCTGCGGTCTCTGCAGGAGCGATGTTCGCTGCAACCGAGATCACGCCCACCCCGCCAAGCGACATGATCGGCAGCGTCAGGGCATCGTCGCCAGATATCACCATGAAGTCCATATCCAGGGTCAGTTCGATGATGCGCGACACCTGCTCAAGATCGCCGCTTGCCTCCTTGACACCGACGACGCTTGGGATCTCTGCAAGCTCTGCGATCAAATCGGGTTCGAGATTGATGCCTGTTCTGGACTTGATATTGTACAATATCAGCGGTATGTCGGTAGCACTCGCAATCGCATCGAAGTGGGCGAGGATTCCGTTCCTGTTCGGCTTGTTATAATACGGAGTGATCAGCAGTGCGGCATCAGCACCAGCGTCTGCTGCATGACTGGTGAACCGGACCGCCTCTTCGGTATTATTCGAGCCGGTTCCAGCGATTACAGGGACGTTTGAAGCGTCAATTGCGATGTTGATCAGTTGTTCATGTTCTTTAGGTGTCAGCGTGGCTGATTCTCCGGTAGTGCCGCAGGGAACGATGCCAGAAACCCCCTGTTCAACCACATACTCAATAATTTCCCTAAAACCAGTCTCATCGATCTTGCGCTCAGGCGTGAATGGTGTTATGAGTGCCGGCAGAACGCCTTCGATCTTCATGAGTGTTACCCTATAATGGTTTTTCGCGCTGGGCAATCACGCTTCTGCGTGTGATATAGCCCGCAACCCGGTTCCGGATGGTCTTACTGGTGATGTCTGTGTGTTCGGTAACCTGCGCCTTGTTGGTTTCGAAATCAGTTCCGAATGCGTAACCTCGCTGCGCAAGCAGTTCTCTTGCGATCTTTTTGATGTAGGTCGGTCGAATATTTCCCATGTATAACGAGAATGGCGGTCTGACATATAAATATTGCTGCAATGACGGCTTTGAGACAAAGTTCACATGACTCCCAGGTATACCACTTCAGGGCGTTTCGATCCGTCTATCGTCCACACGGATTAGTAGGATCTGCAAGGACCCAAACGTGCCCCCGCATACCACAACATTATATCTCATAATACGGCTTTAATATCATAATGGTACGCAGAACACTCTCGGCGGATGGGCGGGACAAGTTGCTGCACAGACTGCACGGCTATCTGGCGTGGGTCGGCGCCGAGATACCGTCCGTCTTCGAGATCGATGGCATGGAGATCCCACTCCACGAACTGGTCTGGCGGCTTATCAATAAAAAAGAACTCATCGATGAGGAGATTGTCGGAATCGAATCGTTGATCAGCGTTCTTGAGAAAAAGGAGTCCCGCGATGAAGCTGCCATCGCAGAGGCAGATATAACGGAAGAAGAGGCAAATAATCTATACAAAGAGGCATCCGGACTTTTACGCGCTATTATGGATCTAAAAGACCTCGAACGGGGGGCACATCCTGATGATTACGATCTTCGCAGGAAAGCAGCACAAAAAAAGGTTAGAGATGCCCACACTCTGCTCAAGTTTGTGGATAAGCTCGGATAAGGATCGCCATGAACAAGAGACCAACCATCGACGAATATTTCATGAACATCGCAGAGGTCGTTGCAACCAGATCGACCTGCCTGCGAAATTACGTGGGCGCTGTTATGTTGAAAATGGGAGGGTCATGTTAAAGGTTATGGAAATACTACAGGTATAAGGAATGAAGGAACGGATCGAACGGTACAAAGATAAAATAAACTATATCGTACGTAATGTGGAATCCATCCAAAAAGACGCGGAAAGCGAACTTGAACTGGGTGGGATATTCTACGGGCTTCACACAGCTATCGAGGCATCGATGGATGTGGTGGCAATGTTGTTAAAAGATATGGGAGAGGTTGTCGAAGACGATTATTCAAATATTATGCGTCTTGAAGAGATCGGGATTATATCAGTGGATCTTGCAGATCGATTGAGGAAGTGTAATGGGCTGCGAAACTATCTTGTACACAGGTATAACCGTGTAGATGATGCGATAGCACTGGATTCCAGATCTGAAGTGAGAGATATTTTTTATGAGTTTATTGAGATTGTGGAGAGGTTTTTAGATGGATTTGGAACAGATCAAGGATGATCTTGCATTTTTGAAAGGTTATGATCTTGTTATCTTTGGCTCCTATGTGACCGGAGATTTTAGAGAGGGGTCTGATATAGATATTGCGCTGATCACCAGAATTAATGATTACGAGAGGAATCTGAATATTCTTAAGAGCCTCATTGGAAGGGCACCTGCTGTATATGACATCCGGATATTTGAACTGCTGCCACTCAAGATCAAAGCATCTGTGATGGATCACTATATCGTCCTCTGCGGAGCACTGCCAGATATATCAGAGTATTTTTATCATTACAGGAAATTGTGGGATGATTGCAAGCACAGGGTTGCCGCCGGGTACTTTGGAAGTTATAGGGAACAGGTGGCTGCGATAAATAGATTTAAACGATTGAAAGGTCATATAGATATAGTGAAAGTGCAAGACCACACAGATCACCACAGAAAAATCGAGAGATTGGTACAGATGTAAAAATGGAAAGAAGTCAAGTTGTGGATGATGAGACTAAGAAATTGTTATTCGGAGAATATCGATTGATTAGGGAAACTGCAATCCATTTCGATAAGATATTACTTGACATCCGAAAGAGTACAGTTATTATTGCTTTCATTATTTTTGGGTTGGTTGTAGAAATACTCAGAGTTAAGAATGATATTTCATATGGAATTGACTTGGCAATAGCGTTTATAGCGATCGAATTCCTGATGGTTCTCATTTTTTTCTATTTAGAACGACATTACAGAATATATTTGGTAGAAATCACACAACTTGCAGCAGAATACGAATCTCTGCTGGGTTTTAGCAAGGACGGGGGCATAGGTAAGGATGGAGTGTCCAAATGTTTGAACCATTTGCATGAAGGCATGGACTTATGGGAAAGAATTGCACATTTTAATATATATACGTGTCTTATGGGTATGGGGCTTCTGGCTTTCAGTATATTGATGGAATTAAGAATCGGCTTATCGTTTATAGAAATCTTATTTTACTCATCTATTATATCTATAATTCTTTTTTTTGTTTTTGTTGTTTATGCATTGCGGAATATCAAAAAGCACAAAGATAAAGAGGACACGCCAAAACTGTCGGATAGCTCCAGAGAGGTGAGTCCTTCACTCTTTCGGGATATGGTCAAAAAATATATACTACACGATGATTTTATAGTTTATCTATTATCTATGGTTATATTTATTATATCACCATCCATATCATTTTACATACTTAACAACGATTTTGCATCGTCGTTCTGGTGGGCTTTACTTATCAGTATTATATTTTTCTTTTTATTCGGATTTTTTAAAGATTGGCTTTGGAATAGTCTTGTAAAAAAATTATTGATTCGCCTTAACATATTGCCATAAGAAAGAACTGCCGATAACGAACAACAAATCACATGAGACCAACCATCGACGAATACTTCATGAACATCGCAGAGGTCGTTGCAACCAGATCGACCTGCCTGCGCAACAACGTAGGCGCTGTGATCGTGCGTGACAAGCGCATCATATCAACAGGCTACAACGGCGCGCCCCGGAATCTCGAGCACTGTCTGGACATCGGCTGCATCAGGGATCAGGAGAATATCGAGTCGGGAACGATGCACGAGGTCTGCCGAGCAGTGCATGCCGAGCAGAACGCGATCATTCAGGCTGCGCTGCACGGCGTGAGCACCAGAGGTGCAACGATCTACTGCACCCACCAGCCGTGCGTGCTCTGTGCGAAGATGATCATCAATGCAAACATCGTCCGCGTGGTTTTTACGCACGCGTACCCTGATTCTCGTGCGCTTGAGTTCTTTGCGGAA
>JAUWHQ010000014.1 GCA_030605805.1 Methanosarcinales archaeon
CGCAATCCTTATCTGGAAGACCACTCCACAATCATAACCACGCACACAAAAGTCTCGATAGGGTAGCGGATATCCTCAACGCCTCCGGAGCGTTGGACCCGGGTTCGAGTCCCGGTCGGGACGTCTGCGAAAAAAAGCTGCCATCCAGGAATCGCGTGGGCGGTAGATGCGGTTTTGAGAGGTCGCTTGGGGCAGCCCGTCAGGACAGCCCGAGCATCCTCTCGATTGGTATTCTTGCAGCATCTGCGATCTCACGCGGCACAGTGACCCTGAACTTCTCAGTCACAATCGCCTCTTCCACCTTCGCGAGCGTCGGCATCTTCATGCGTGCGCAGATCGTAGCCTCTGATACCGGATAGAACGTCTTGTCAGGAGCCTCGTTCCTGAGCATAGAAGATAGCCCGACATCGGCAGCCACCAAAAACTCCTGCCCCTCCGATTCTTTGCAAAATCTGACTATTCCGCCGGTTGAACCAAGGTAATCCGTATGATCCTGGACTTCGGGTCGGCATTCCGGATGAGCGACGACCTTTGCACCGGGATGCATCTCTTTTGCCTTCATAAGATCAGCGAGCGATATCTTGTAGTGCACCGGGCAGAACCCGCGCTCAGGAACGGTGATGATCTCCTTTCCAGTCCCCTTGCGTATGTAGTATGATACGCAGTGATCAGGACCGAACAGGAGGGGGGAATCGCCGCCCATCATCTCTGCGACCTGAAACGCGTTTGCAGCGGTGCAGACGCAGTCAGCAAGCGCGATCGTATTTGCAAGCGAGTTCATGTAGAGGAGGACCTCGGCGCCCGGATTCTCTTTCTTCGCCTCATTCAGCTCCTCCCGCGAAAGCTGCCGTGCCAGCGGGCAGACTGCATTTCGGACTGGAGAGAGAACTTTCTTGTCCGGATTTAACACCGCCGCCATCTCTGTCATGAAATCGACACCGCAGACAATGATCATATCGGCGCCCGCCTCGCTTGCCGCCTCTGTGAGTCCTGAAGAGCCACCAACAGCATCTGCCACGGCTCTGACTTCAGCCCTTTCGTAGTTGTGTGCGAGAATAATCGCATTTTTCTCTCGTTTCAACTTTTCTATACGCTCTATACGCCCTTTATCTATTATGTTCTGCATTTCCACCACACTCCCACACTACTTCTCATGATAATCATAATAATTGTGATGATGACCCTGAGGTTTGTAGTAATGATAAGTATGAGATTCATGGTGCATAAAAGTATCCCCCGGATGCAGTTCCGGGCAGGACCACCGTACAGAGACGTTTGTGCACGGACACGATCCGCCCATTTTAACACAATTCTGCCAACTACCCCTAAATTTTTTCACAATAAGGATAAAATTTTCTCGAAATTGGATAATCTTATATACTCAAGTTCCGTAAGTCCGGTGCATGGGCAGATACCGACTGCGATGTCTACAGTGTAACCGCATAGTCGAGGATCATTACACGCTTGGCTGCCACGATAACGCGCTGCTCCGCACCGAATACGCTGAAAGCAGGCTCACCCTGAAGAATCTGCCCGGAATCTGGAAGTTCCATGACTGGCTTCCGGTTTCTGGCAGCATGGGTGTGGGGGCTGCGCCTGTCACGTACCGAAGCGACGGGCTTGCGCAGGAACTTGGACTGCACAATCTCTACATCAGTTTCAGCGGATACCTGCCAGAGCGCGGAGCCTTTATCAAGACATGCAGCTTCAAAGAGCTCGAATCGCCTGCAACCCTCCAGCGATCGATCGAACACGGCAATCAGACATTCGTGGTCTCCTCTGCGGGCAATACCGCACGGGCATTCGCCCAGACCGCATCGGAAGCCGGACTTCCGCTGGTCATCGTGATACCGGTATCCTGCATGTACCGTCTCTGGATCACAAACGAGGTTCCTGACCGGGTCCGGGTGATCGCGGTCGATGGCGATTACTACGATGCGATCATGCTCGGCGACCGTATCGGGTCGATCAACGGATTCAGGAGCGAGGGTGGCGCAAGGAACGTTGCCCGGCGGGACGGCATGGGGATTGTGATGCTCGATGCGGTGCTGCGGATGAAGACGCTTCCCCGGCATTATTTTCAGGCGATCGGATCAGGAACCGGCGGCATTG
>JAUWHQ010000003.1 GCA_030605805.1 Methanosarcinales archaeon
CGATTCTTGCAGGCATCGGTATTAATGATCACCGCTTTCCGCTTTCGAAAGCATTAAATAATATCGAAGTCGTGGTTTACTTATGGGAGAGAAAATCGTCAGATGGGTTGTTCCGATAATTCCCACGCTTTTACTCGTTTCATGTGTCGTAGCAGCCTTCGCAACCAATGGCTGGGACGTGAAGGCAACACTCTTTGCAGAAGACCCTGCAAAGATCGCAGAATCGCTCACAGACTTTGGTCCGGCAGCAGGCTCAGAGCCTTTCAAGATCAATGATTATACGATCTCTGGCGACCGCGTAGCAATTGAGATCGAGATAAACTCGCCGGTGAACGTGTCGGTGACGGTGGAAGAACTGTCAGCAGATATTGGCATCGGTGACAGCACCAGCACGATATCACTGCATGAGCCGGTGACCATCCCGGCGAAGGGTTCTGCGAATCTGAATCTGGAAGGTGCGCTGCCAGATATCCGGGCGATCACTGATCCGCGGGACTTGCAGCTCTCGAGTTCGGGAAACTTTGAGATTCGCGGCATGAACATGAAAATCGATGTTGCAGGGATAAAACTTGAAATCAAGGAATCGGGGAGCACACTGGGAGGTAATATCTGATGGCTGAAGCAGATAAGGGTGCTCTGGGCAGTGTCAATATACCTGGCGTTATTGCAGGTGTGCTGACGCTGATATTGCCGTTTCTTGGCGCATGGTGGATTCTGACGATCGGTACCGATGCGATAGTCATCAATGCAGCTCCGTTCGGGGTGAGAACCGTCATTCTGGGAAATGACATAGTATCACCGCTCTTTGAGTGGTTCTGTCTCGGTCTCAAGCTTGGAGTTATGTATCTCGGTGTGCTCCTGATAGCAGGGTCCGTGCTTCCTGCAATGGGTCAGAGTGAGGAGATCGCCAGAATATTCACCCGTTTCGCATCAAGAAAGCTCTTCTGGCTCGTTTTGATCTTTGTCGCCTCGATAATCGCATTCATCACGCTTGCAAACCAGTCAGTAACCCACCTTCCGATCCATGGACATCTGCCGTATCTCGTTGGAACAGAGACGGTAAGTGTAGACGTTGAGAATGTGGGCATCGCCGCTTCGATTTCCATGAAACTCACGTCCGCATTCGGCGTTGCGGTGGTCGCCGCCATACTCGGCATCTATTCACGGATTTCCCGGAAAACTATGCGAGGATGATCGGTATCGCCGCGCCGATTGCGACAAAACGGATAGCCGGGTTTGCAAGCCGGTTATCTGATTTTACTCTGCCTCCGATGACCCGGAATCTCACACGCTTTGTGCTGAGCGGCAGCCACAGCGGTATGCCGCCCGGGTTCAGCGAATCCGTGATCAGGTGCAGGATTAGGGAGAGCGATGCAAGAGCCGCGTAAAGGTAGAATTGCCCGATCGCAAGCACGACAGCGTCTGGGCATATTCGGATGAGCACGACATTGCAATCGCCATAACAGGATATATCCCGGACACGAACAGATGGATAGACTATAAGACAAGGAGGATAAAATGTTAACACCGATCTGCCCCTTATGCGGAGGAGAAGTAGTAGAGAAAAATGTGGAGAAGATTGTCAAAGGAGGCAATGATGTGGCAATCTTGAGAGTTAAAGCTGGCGTATGCGGGAAGTGTGGTGAGCGGTTTTATACAAAAGAAGTCCACAAAAAAATAGAAGAGATCAGATCCGAGCTTAAACAGAGGACTCTGGAATTGTTTAAGCCGATTGGTCGGACTTATGCTTACGAAAGTGTCATTGCGTAAGGCACAAATTTAAGGGGAGACTCAGTAGGACGCCCCCTCCCTTATCTGCAAATTGTTTGGGCAGATCGATCACCCCCCACGCCCCCGCCGCCCACTCGCCGCGACACATATGCACAGCACAGACTGGCGGGGGGCGGCGATGATGCGCAACGCCCGAGTCGCAAGCCATATAACAAGCAATCCACGAAGACAGTCTCATAAGAGGTGGAGAAATGCGACGAAGAATTGCTGGAGTGATCTGGTGGCAATAAGGCGTTTTCGTTCGATAGCTGGCAACATGGTTGCGCTTACCCATGTCCGGGATGGATCATATCGCAAAACGGCACCCCGAACTTAAAAACCTCGATTTGGCGGATAAAATCGGGATCGCGGTCCGGAGGCGTGCAGGCACGGGGATGGTTTTGGCTTGCACCGCAACTCCGCAGTATAACCCATGGGTTTTTGGGTCCCCGGGCACCCCAGGATTGGGTTAACAGCCCCGCGATCGATGGTACATGCGCCGGTGCCTCGCCTCTGGTCAATCCTGCAGACTGTACGAGAACCCGCACTCAGGACAGAAGTACATGGTGATCTCTGCCCCCTTCTTGCTCTTCTTGATGGTAGTCTCCATCCATGTGCCGCAGATCGTGCATTTGTGATCATGGAGCGTGCGGTTTCTTTGTGCGCCTGCGCCTTCAGCCACGATCTACACCCCACCCCGGACAGACGATAGCCCTTTGATCAACCCGAAACACCCGGTAAGCATCATATCGCCGTACGGCGCGGCAAAGATGACATCGTGCCTGCTCTGCTCCGCGATGCGCCGTTTTGGTCCGGTAACGATGATCTGCGGCATCTCGCCCGGGGCGTCCCTGATATGGCACCCATGCCCTCCGCTCTCAAAAATCTCCTCGAACGTCAGTGTTCCTGATGCAAGTTTTTCCACATACATATCGAGCGTCTCGATGGTTATCTGTCTGGTATGGTGCTCGAATATGCCTGTGATGCGGTCATCCATCACTATCGCGCATAGCGTGTGCCCGTTTCCGATATTCAGCACGATCATTGGCTGCCTTTGGTCTTCTGCGGCGCCTGCCGCCCCGAATACCGCTGCATGTCCGGTATCCATCACAACCACGTCAACGTCATCAACGTCGTCAGCGGCGTCCACAGCACCGACATCATCAACGGCACCATCATCGTCTGCATCTGCAAGCGACAGCGACCGCGCGACCGCACTCATGCGCGTGAGATACGGAGGGATTGTCCCAGGAGTGTAGACGAACGACCGCAGACCGCCTCCGCCGTCTATCACTCTCCGTAGATGCTCGAACCTGAATATGCGGTTGCTGCCCATGCTTTCGCCATGATCCTGCACGGCAACCGCAAATGTCTCAGGCATATCCACGCCGAACAATCCGAGCATCTGTCTGATCGCAGGCAGATCGATATCCGCGGTCTCGATGCGAACCGCATCTATCTCATATTCTGTGTTCTGCGGCACGATGGTCACGCCGAGATGGCGCACACGATTGAGATCATCATAAATCGTCTTTGCAGCCGCTTCTGTCGAATGAACCTGCAGCCCGGCTTTCAGATGCTCTTTCACGGCGCGGACACAGGCGCCGCCGCCCATCACATCCCCGGTCAGAAAGACGTCCCTGCCCAGATGCGTGGCATTTCTGATCCGTTTTGCCACGACCATCGTCTGCGATGGTAAAACCATCTTGAAACACTGCTCGATCTGCTTTTCGCTGTCATATATCAGAATGTCCTGCGTTCCGGCGCCCACATCGATCGCAACACTCTGCATATCAATCGAACGTGATATCGTTGTGGTCCATCAGCACCTGAAGTTCCTTTAAGCTCATGCGCCCGGTCGTCTTGAACTTCTCCAGTGCAGTCTCGTGTTCGCCACCGATGTCATCGCCTTGCGCACCCTCTGACAGATGCATCCCCTTCAGTGCATCAAGATACTGGGGTAGCTCGTCCCGCAAACTCGCAACCGCTGCCTTGTTCGCATCGATTGATTTGCTGATTGGCTTGGTGATGCGGTATTTCTCTTTTAATTGCGTGTGATACAGGTTCGCCTCCCTGCGAACAGCGTCCAGATCCTTGTATATGCCGAGTAACTCATCGTGATGCTTCTGCGACTCATCTGCAAGGCTCTGGATCTCCTGGTGTGTCTGATCGCCGGTCTTGCGCAGCGCCCGTATCTCCTTGTAGACCGGGGTGAGTTCGCTATGGATCGCATCGGCTTCCCTGCTCACACCCAATCGCTCACCCAGTTGTTTCAGCCGTTCCATAGAGTCTATCTCGTGTTTTAACGGGATATCAGCATGGATGAAGACATAGAGTTCGTTTGCATAAGCTTTTTCGAGACTTGAAGTCTGCATCTTCGCAATCGCATTGAGCTCGTCACGTCTGGCTTTCAACCGGTCCAGCTGACTCCGCTGCTGGTTTATTTGCGCCTGTATCTCGCTTCTGGGTTTTTTCAGATCGGCAATCTTCCGATTGATAGCGTCCCGAGCCTTTCTGCAAGCCTCTGCCTTGACCGCATATTCCTTGACCTTCGCATTGAACTCATCACGTTTGTCTCGCAGTTCATCGATTGATCCGCGATGTAATTTGATTTCTTCGATGGATTTTCTTATCTCCCTGTTCAAACGGTCTACTTGCTGCCTGAGAAGGTTGATATTGCTCTTTAATTCCCTTTCAGTCATATCAGTCGTGCTTTTTGGTGAATTGGAATCGTCAGTCACTATGATCACCTCCTGCCCCTTCTGCGGTCATCGCCCTCTGCCCATCCTCCCAATAATCAACCGCCGCAACATGACTATCGATCCGATTCTTCAGCCAGATGTGCCGTCCACGCACCTCCTTCAGTTGCTCGGCATACCCGACGAACGACACATGGTGCTCCTGGGATTGATCTGCGATAGAAACAATCTCGTTGTGGCATTTATCCGCATCTTCGATCATCGTTCCGATCTCCGCAGACATACGCTTGATCGTTTCATCAGCGGTATCGGTTCCATCACCAGACCGGATCTCATTTATCTCATCGACTCGTTTGGAGAGTTTCTTGATCTTTTCAACGATCTCGCGCTCTTTCCTGATGCCCATGACCGTTGTCTGGAGTTTCCAGTCCAGTGCTTCGATGTCTTTCTGCAGACGCGTCATCTCCTGTTCGTGCTTCCGCGCGCTCTGGCTGGCATTGATCAGATCGAACATCTCGATCCTGAGTTGTTTCGCCTGATGATACAGTATCTGTCGTTTATCCTTCAATTCGGCAACACGCTCGTTGATCTTGTTCCGCTCACCCCGCTCCTCGCCGGACTGCCCCTCCAGTTCGGATACCCTCGGATCAAGAGCCTCAAACTCGCTTCTGTACGCATCAAGGAGTCGTCTGTGCTTTGCAATGACCGCACTAACCAGCGCCATTTCATCCCATATATTGATGCTCTTGCTCGGAATCCTTGCATCAGATGGTGGTTTTACATCAGGTGATTGTTTCGCATCGGGTGACAGTTCGTTCTGTTCGGTGTTTTTGTTGTTGGTGTTATGTTCTTCTGATTCTTCTGATCTGCCGGGTTCTTCTGGTATGTCAATCACGTCCTGTCACTCGCCTCGTCTGCAACGCCATCAGCCATCCGCTATCACCATCTGAGCGTATGGCACGCCGTCGATTATGAGCATGTTGTCTTCTGTTATGAAACCACCCTCAAGCGCATGTTCGATAGCTCGCCTGCCAACGAGATTGGCGCTCGTTGCACGCTTTAGCATGTCCCTGACCTCTGTTGGGGTCGATATCTCGCCTTTATAGAAAAATTCGGATATCTCGAGAGTTAATGCGCCGTCGCTGAGGGTCTGTCCGATCAACTCACGGTCGCATATCGCGACCAGCAGAGTTTCACCGAATGTATGTGCTTTGATGTACATGATTCCCACCGATATTATCGATCAAAACGCCAATCGCAGGAGATCTGTTGGTTATTTTAACGTTTTCACGTTATGGTATATAACTATGTTGCTTGCTCCTTTTCGATTGCAGCAGCAACCGCCTCTGCAACCTCCGCTGTCGAGCAGCGACCACCAAGATCAGGCGTCATAACACCAGCCGCCATGACACGAGAGACCGCATCATGCACCGCATCAGACTCTTCTGCCTTGCCGCACCACTTAAGCATCATCGCAAGGCTCAGGATCGCTGCAATCGGGTTTGCAATTCCCTTGCCAGCGATATCCGGTGCGCTGCCATGCACAGGCTCGAATAACGCATAATCCTCCCCAATATTTGCGCTTGCGCAGAGACCGAGCCCACCGATCAGTGCAGCAGCCATATCGCTCAGGATATCTCCGAAGAGGTTCGTTGTCACGATCAACTCGAACCGCTCAGGATCCAGTACCAGACGGTGCGCGGTAGCATCAACGAGCATATCCTCCCATGAGATCCCACGTCGGTCCGCGACACTGATGCAAACCTCTCTGAAGAGACGGCATGACCGTAAGATGTTGGCTTTATGCACGATGGTCAGGCGTTTCCTGTTATTCCCTTCATGCCCTTTATTCCCTCTGGCAAGCAAGCACGCATACTCTGCGATGCGCTCGCTGCCCCTGCGGGTGATGACACGCGTTGAGTGCACGGCGTCAGGGAAGACGTGCTCGATACCTGAGTACATGCCCTCGGTGTTTTCGCGGACGATGGTGAAATCGATATTATTGCCACTTCCCATCCCTTTGACCGGTCTTATATTAGCATACAGATCGAATTGCTGCCTGATTCTGACAAGAACGCTTTTGTAGCTAGGATCAGGCGGCGTCGTGATCGCACCAAAGAATATGCAGTCGCACGACTCAAAGATATTAAAATCGCCGTCTGTTATCGCTTTGCCGGTGCGTTTCCACTTACCGTATCCTATCTCGACCGGAACCTCCTCAATATCGAGCGAAAATGCATCCAGCACCCGTAGGGCGGATGGAACAACCTCTTTTCCGATCCCATCCCCTTCAACGACTGCAACTTTCATCCGGCTCATCGGTTCACCATTGCTCACATACCGAGCTTCTTCACCATCTTCTGCATGTTGAACCTGCCGCCACGAAGCCCTTTCATCGCTTTCTGCATCATTCGGTGGTATTTCAGCAGCTCCCGCACATTCTCGATGTTCATGCCGGAGCCACGTGCGATCCGCTTGACGCGTGAGCTGTCAACGATCTTCGGATCGAGCATCTCGGCTTCGGTCATCGAGTCCATGATGATCTTGTACCCGGTCATCTTATCAGAGGTCTCGCCATACATATCATCCGAGATCTTGCCTATGCCGCCGACGGGCAGCATCTGCATCACCTGCTTGAGTGGTCCCATCTTGTTCATCGCCTCCATCTGGGAGTACATGTCTTTCAGCGTGAACTTGCCCTGCATCATCTTTTCGACATCGATCTCATCGGTGAACACCTCCTCAGCACGCTCGATCAGTGTCTTGATATCGCCCATGCCGAGCAGTTTTGAGATGAAACGATCGGTCTCGAACTTTTCGAAGTCGTCAGGCATCTCGCCGACGCCGATGAAAGCGATCGGGGCTTTCGTCTCTGATACCGCGGAGAGCGCACCGCCGCCCTTTGCCGTGCCATCGAGTTTTGTGATGATGACGCCTGTGATCCCGATCGAGTCATGGAATGCGCGAGCCTGATCCCGTGCCTGCTGCCCGATCGCGGCGTCCAGCACGAGCAGCTTCTGATCCGGCTTTGCGATCGCATGGATCGCCTCCATCTGTGCGATCAGATCGCTTTCAAGGGAGTGTCTGCCTGCCGTATCAATGATCCTGACATCATACGTACTCAATTTATCAAGCCCTCGCTCTGCGATTCCAATCGGATCATCGGTGCGTTCCCCATAGAATGCGATGTTCAAACCGTCGCACAACATCTGCAACTGGTCATAAGCACCAGGACGGTCGGTATCCGCGCAGATCACGGCAGGTTTCAGCCCCTTTCGCTGGAAGTACCGCGCCAGTTTTGCCGTGGTTGTGGTCTTGCCGCTACCCTGCAGCCCGACCATCATGATCGTCTGTTTCGAAAGCATCGGAGGCGTGCTCTCGCCGATTAGGTTCAAGAGTTCGTCGTACACGATCCCGATCACATGCTCGCGTGCGCTTGCGCCTGCGCGGGGTTTCTCGTCCAGTGCACGGTTGCGTATCCTTCCTGATAGCTCCATCACCTGCTTCACATTGACATCCGCCTGCAGGAGCGCACGCTGGATGCTCTTGACCAGTTCGTCCACTGCACGCTTATCAACACGCCCGCCGCCCACGATCTTCTTGATCGCGCTCTGAAGCGAGTCGCCAAGTTTATCAAGTACCATCCATATCACATCCGACTGAGGCTTATAAAATGTACCGTGTGGGGTTTTAGGTCAACCGGATCGCCAGCGCGTTCACCGCACGCAAGTTCCCGCCCGAACCTTGCGCTCTGGCGAAAGCAGGATTGCGCCATCGTGATCAGCCGCAAGGATCATCCCCCGCGACTCGACGCCGAAGAGCTTTGCAGGCTTCATGTTTGCAAGCACCGCGACCTGTCTTCCGACGAGATCGTCCGGATTGTGAGTCTCTGCAATTCCCGCAACGATCTGCCGAGCCTTAGTCTCGCCGAGATCGACCATCAGTTTTAGAAGTTTCTTTGATTTCTTGATCGGTTCAGCCTGCACGATCGTCCCGATGCGGATGTCCAGTTCTGAAAACTCCTCAAACGAGACGTGCTTCTTCTTTGTCGCCATCAAAACCCGGTCATCGAGAGACCGCTCCATCTCTGCAATCTTCGAGTCCTCGATCTTTGTAAAGAGCATCGACGGCTTCAAGAGAGTCTGTCCGGCTTTAATCTCTACCGTAACCTCGTCATAAGGCGTGTTGCTGAGTTCTGAGTCTGATTCCATGCCGAGTTGTCTCCATGCCTCTGACGCCAGTTTCGGCATCGCCGGCTCGAATAATATGGCAAGCGCTTTCACGATATGAAGGCAGTTCCGGATTGTTTTTTTCGCACCGGGCGCATCTGTTTTTATCGATTTCCACGGCTCGTTCGACTGGAAGTACGAGTTTCCGAACGATGCAAGGCTCATTGCAGCATCGATTCCTTTTTTGAACTCATATTCATTGAACGACTCGATCACTGAGTTCTTCGCATCCTCGATAGTCTTCACGACCTCAGGATCGATTTCGCCATCCGGAACAGCTCCGAAATTCTTGTACGCAAAGAGCGATGTGCGGTAGATGAAATTGCCGAGCGTTCCCACGAGTTCATTGTTCACCTTCTCCTGAAAGATCTTCCATGAAAAGTTCAGTTCCTTTGTATGCGAGGTGTAGCTTGCAAGATAATACCTGAGCAGGTCCGGATGGAATCCTTTATCGAGATAATCATCATTTACCCAGACAACGTAGCCCCTGCTCTTTGAGAACGTCTTGTCTCCGATTTTGACCATCCCTGATGCAACAACCGCTCTTGGAAGCGTGTATCCAGCCCCTTTCAGCATGGCGGGCCAGAAGATGCAGTGGTGATAGATGATGTCTCCGCCGATGAAATGGATGATGTCGGTATCACCGCCCGGGTTCATCCAGTACTCTTTCCAGTCAATCCCGTGCCTGTTTGCCCAGTCCTCGGTAAACGAGATGTATCCGATCGGGGCATCGACCCAGACATAGACCACCAGTTCCTCATGATCCGGAAAACGGACGCCCCACTCAAGATTTCTGGTGATGCACCAGTCATTGAGTTCATTATTGATCCAGCCAAGCGCATAATTCCTTGCATTCAATGTTCCTTCGAGTTTGTCAAGATGATCCGAAAGAAAATCTTTAAAGTCTGATAATCTGAAAAAGAAATGCTCTTGCACCCTGTATTCTGCCTTACTCCGGCATATCTTGCAAACTGGCTCAAGAATCTCGCCAGGCTCAAGATGTTTGCCGCAGCCCTGATCGCACTCGTCGCCACGCGCTGTCGCACCACAATCGGGGCATGTTCCTTCAACATACCTGTCAGGCAGGAACCTGCCACATGTCGGGCAGTATGCAAGCTCGATGCTTTTCAAAAAGACGTGATCGTTATCTATGAGCCTGTTTACGATGTCAATAGTTCGGTTGTGGTTTGTCTGCGATTCTGTGCTGCCAAATTCATCGAATATTATGTCCAGAGACTTGAATACCTGGTCAAAGTGGTCGTGATACTTCTCTACGAGTTCGGACGGTGTTATGCCAAGTTCCTCTGCATTGATCACGATCGGAGTGCCGTGCGCGTCAGATCCGCATACAAAGACCGTGTCCCGACCCTGTTTCCGAAGCGATCTCACAAAGATGTCAGCCGGGATATAGGTCCTGAGATGCCCGATGTGTGCGGGTCCGTTTGCATAAGGCAGCCCGCAGGTGACCAGTGTTTTTCGTGACATTCGTTACTGGTTTGTGGCGTTGGGATATATTATTTGCTGTGGGGGGTCGGATTTAACACCCCTCTTGACCATGATCAACCATGAAGATCGCTGGAGTCGATGAAGCCGGCAAAGGACCTGTGATAGGTCCGATGTGTGTTGCAGGCGTCTTGATCGAAGAGGATAAACTGTATCTGATCGAGGAACTCGGGGTAAAAGATTCTAAAAAGCTTACTTCAAAAAAACGCGAGTTTTTTTCCGGGCGTATCAAAGAAACAGTCGATAGCTGGTTTGTGCTGGATGTGAGCGCGCACCAGATCGATGAACTGCGCACCATCATGACGATGAACGAGGTCATGGTCATCTGCCATGCCAGGGTGCTTGAGAATCTGAGACCGGAACATGCGTTTCTGGATGCGGCTGACGTTAATGAGGAGCGATTCGGCAGAAACGTGCAGAAGAGATGTAAGGAGCCGGTCAGGGTGACTGCGCGGCATAAAGCCGACGTAAGATACCCGATCGTTGCTGCAGCCTCCATCATCGCGAAGGTGCACAGGGACTGCGCGATTGCAGCCCTGCGAGAGGAGTTTGGCGACTTTGGCAGCGGATATCCATCCGATCCAAAGACTATACGTTTCCTGCAGGAATGGTTCTCCGAGCACCGGAGTTTTCCGGGCGTTGTGCGGCATTCATGGAAGACTGTGAGAAACGTGGTCGCAGGCACAAAGCAGAGAACATTGTCAGCATACAGATGATTTTTTATATGAACACATACAAATTAATCGAATGAACAAAGGAATTGGGTGCGGCATTCATGACATATAATCTCGGCATATCCAGAATAGATGAGCTGGTGGGGGACATCAAGGGTGGCACGAACATCATGATGATTGGTCCCCCTATGTGCGGCAAGGACGATATCACAAATATCATCGCATATCATGGGTTAATTAATAAAAACGCCGCTGTGGTCGTTTCAACACGCGAACCCGGTAAGAATGTCCTCGACTGGTTCGAAAGCCGTGATCTGAGCATTCCGCCGGAGCATATCGGGATCGTGGACTGCGTTACCAGAACGCTGGGGTTCGGCGCACCCGATACAGAGAACATCAAGATGGCGTCAAGCCCTGTCGATCTCACAGGCATCGGTGTCAAGATCAGTCAGTTCTTTGAGCGGTTCTGGATGGAGATGCAGATAAAAGAGACGCGGTTGTGCATCAATTCGCTCTCAACGATCCTCATGTACTCGAATCTCCAGACCGTGTTCAGATTCTTGCATGTATTCACGGGTCGCATAAAGGCGGCGAATGCACTCGGTGTGTATGTGATCGAAGACGGGATGCATGATGAGAAGACGATCGTGACGCTCAAGCAGTTGTTCGACGCCATGATCGAGATCCGGGAGGGCGATGACGGTTATCAGATACGTGCTATCGGGCTTTCGTCAAAACCGACGCCATGGTTCGACTACGAGATCGATGGCGTAAATATCGTATTGAGAGGTTAGTGTTTATGATAGAAACAGGCATACCGGCACTGGACGACCATCT
>JAUWHQ010000102.1 GCA_030605805.1 Methanosarcinales archaeon
AAGATGCGAGGATATAAGAACCCTGTAACCGGTAACCTGTAACCATGTGGCAAGAGATCTCACGATTCGGAAAGAAACTTGTGGAATACGGTCTTGTCGAATCACATTTCGGCAATATCAGCATCCGCACCGGAGATACGATGCTGATCACTCGCAGCGGATCCGCGCTTGATGAGATCGATCAGGACGCAGTGGTCGAGGTCGGGATCGACAGATTCTCGAGCATGGATCTGATCGCATCGTCCGAAACGATCGTGCACCGTGCCATATACAGTAATACATCCGCGCTTGCGATCATACACGCGCACTGCCCTTATTCGGTGATCGAGTCCTTGATCGGGGGCTCTGCGATCGTGCCTGTCGATAGCGAGGGCATATACTTTCTGCACGAGATTCCGGTCGTGACAGGCGGCATCGGCACCCCCGACCTCGCAGAGAACGCTGCCTCGCTCCTGCGTGAACACAAAGGCGTGATCATACACGGACACGGCACAATCGCCACCGGAATGATCCTTGAGGAGGCTTATGTGGTGACGTCCCAGATCGAGCACAGTTGCATGGTGAAATACCACGTCGATCTCTTTAACCGCTTTAACGAGTGCGAAAAGGGCGGGAGGTGACCGGAGGATGCATGCAGTGGTGATGGCTGGCGGCGTCGGAAGCAGGTTCTTCACAGGCGGGTGGAGCGGCGAGAAGCCGATGGTCAAACTCCGTGGTATGCCGCTCATCGATTACATGATCGATACGCTCAAGCGCAGCGCATCGATCGAGTGCATCTTTGTCGTGACGTCGCCAAGCGTGCCAGAGACCATGGAGTATCTGGCGACGCGTGACGATCTCGAGGTTCTCCCGGCGCCCGGTCTCGGTTATGTCGGCGACATGGTTCACGGGATAAAAGCGGCTGACATCAGGGCGCCTGTGCTTGTTGTCATGTCCGATCTCCCGCTTGTCACGCCTGAAATGATCGATCGGGTTGTTTTGACCTACAACCAGCGAGAAGAGCCTGCGCTTTCGGTCCATACCCCGCTTTATGTCTGCACAAAGCTCGGGCAGCGTCCGACTGCGGTATTCAATCGTGATGGCGAGCTGATCGTCCCGTGCGGCATCAATATTCTTGATGGCAGATTGATCGACGAGGAGCAGCCCGATTTTAACATGGTTCTTCCTGACATCGAGGTCGCGCTGAATGTGAACACGGTAGGGGATCTAAAGCGGTGCGAACAGATGTTGCCGGATCGAGAATAAAACTCTTCTACTCTGCAAGCATCTCCTCGATCTCTGCCAGCAGATCGTCTATCGCAAATGGCTTTGACAGGAAATCACACGCCCCCGATGCAAGCGCATCATCCTTGACAGAAACGTCAGCACTTGCAAATATAATTTTTATATCCGGATTGATCTCCAATATTTCCTTTGTGGTCTCGATCCCATCCTTGCCCGGCATCCGGTGATCCATGATCACGACCTCGGGAGGTTCGTTCATCGTTTTGAATATTTCAACCGCCTCATCGCCGTCGTACGCGTCTGCAACGATCTCATGTCCGCTGATCTCAAGTATGTCGCCATAGAGTTCGTGAAGCATCGGTTCATCATCCACAATGAATATCGTTGCCACGATTAACTCCCTTTTGGAAGCAGCACGATGAAGTTGCTGCCCTGCGCCCTATCTCCCTTGACCCGATCCTCCACTTTGATGCTTCCGCCGTAACTCTCAACGATATACTTAACGATGGTAAGCCCGAGTCCAGTGCCCTGCGTGCTCTCGCCAGCCCGCTCCAGACGGTTGAATATGATATTTTTGTAGTCATCGCTGATACCACGCCCCCGATCCTTAAACTCAAGCTTCCAGTACCGGTCATCATCCGATGAACTGATATCAACATCGATCTCGACGGTATCATGTCGATCGAATTTGACGGCATTGTTCAGGAGGTTTGAGAAGACGCTGTAGAGCATCGCATCGCCACGGGTGAAATGTCTGCCTTCGGTTATCTTTGAGTTGATCCTGACATCTCTTGATTGTGACATTACCGCCTCGACCGCACTTCTGTAAGCCGGGCATATATCGATCTTCGCAAGTTCGATCTCACCTGACCGAACCTCTGAGATTGCCTTCACATCGGAGATGATATCAGCACTTTTCCTGACATGATTGAGAGCGATCTCTGCATGTTTTCTGGATTCATCCGGGAGATCCGGCGTTTGGAGTAACAGATCAAGATACCCACTCGTGACCTGACTCGCGTTGTTTATGTCGTGACTCATGAGATCGATATAAAATTCCGCACGACGATATTCCTCCTCGATGCGCTTCTCTGCAACTTTTCGCTCGGTGATCTCTATGACCAAACCGTCCCAGAATATATCTCCATTTGCCTGCCGCTTTGGGCGGGAAATGCATCGGAACCACCTCTCATCTCCCGATACGATACCTCTGCCCTCCCATCCCCATGGCGAGAGCGACTCAGCCGAGTCGGCAATCGAGCGATAAAATCCAGAACGGTCATCGGG
>JAUWHQ010000168.1 GCA_030605805.1 Methanosarcinales archaeon
TATCCATCCAAAATAAGCTCAATGGTATGCTCTCCAGGCCTATCAAAATATTCTCTATAAGGTGTTAATTCCCCGCTATTTACCCCATCTATCCAAATCTGTGCTCCCTGGGGAGTCGAATCTATATTAATATAAATGTAAGGCGGTGGAGTTGGTTCTGGACCAGTTGGATATGTTATTGTAACGGTTCCGGTAGCATCGCCGCCTTCGAAATTCACGATGGATAACCTCCAGTCAGTTCCTTTGCTTAGGTCGGCAGTGGTAACTGTATAGCTTAAGGAAAGGGGACTTGTACCATCCTCCCGCGCATAATAGCTTACTTGGCCTGGTCCATTCAAAATTAATGCCAGATTAGTGGCACTTCCGGCCCACGTAGCTTCACCGTTGATAGTTCCGATGTCATTGACTGTAAAATTGAAGATATCACGATCCCCAAAAGTGGAAGTCATCGAGAAAGGATATGTGTCAGCGGTAGCACTTCCAGAGAAAAAAATAATTATTAGTAGGGGCACCAATAAAAATTGAACATTTTTCTTATCACATCTCATCAGACATCCCTCCATGCTCAATTACGGAAGTGGAGTCATCACTCATAAACTTTTTGGGTGGCATGCTTGGACGGGCAATAAAAACACAAAAAAAATCTTCTTCAAAACTGGAAATATGCGCGCGGAATAAAATCATAAGTTCTCCTATCAAATTTTAACACTATCCTGCGCCTGAATGTGATCACGGATAACAAGCCGACAGGAATAAAGAATTCATGAGCATCAACTTTGATGCCACGCTTTTCCAAAGCGTGGTCCGTGACAGATAGGGCTCCGCATAACCATCAGCCAGCGCCGCCTCAACCGCCTTCTTGTGGATCTCTGCCGATCTGTGGATTCCGCAGCGTGTGCCGCGCAGGGCACGGCACAGGTACTGCCCCGCGAGCAACCTGGCTTTTGCTGGCGCATCCGCGACCGGTGTACCGGGTAACTGCGATGCCACCCACCAGCTTGCGCCGCATGGACTGCCTCTTATAACGCCGACGTCTGACACGACACCACCTTCCACCGATATCCTGAAGACAGGCATTCCGAGAACCGATGTGAATTCGTCGATCACCCGATCGTGGCACGGCACGAGCGAGCAGCAGATCTCGTCAGCGTGAATATGTATCTGGTATGTTGATGCGATCCTCTGGAGTTCTGATGTGTCGCTTCCGGATACAATGATCGCACCTGCTCCCGATTCTGCCGCACACTCGGCAAAGGCGGGCGTGAAGCAATCAGCGCGACCGCATCCGGACATATCAGATACCAGATATACCAGACACATCGGCACCTGAATTGCTTGCATGGGTGATGATGCTACAGCCGCCAGTCGTCTCATCCAGAAACTCCCTGACAAGGCGCACCGCACGGCTCGCATCCCTCTTGTTATCGGTTATGCCATACACCACCGGTCCGAACGAACTCATTCCGGCACCACACGTGTTTTCCTGCATGAGTTCGATTATCCGCGGGATTTCGGGTCTCTGGAGCGAGATCTCGCGTCTCTTAAACCCGGTCTTCTGTATCCTGTTTATGGAATCTCCGAATGACTCGATATCTTCCTCGACCACTGCCGGAAGCGTCTCCAAGAGGATGATATGCGAGAGTTCCTGCACCTCATAGAGCGGGATCGGACACTCCTGCCCGAAGATGTCTACCTCGTTGTCGTCGTGTGCGCCTCTCGCGTCAGGGATCGCAAGCACGATCTCCCAGTCAGGGAACGGACGCTGGAAGAGAATCGGGGCTGGCGGCGATTTCGATGCCGCGGACGGCTTGAAGGCTCCTTTCTCGCTGAACTTGTGCCCGCCATCGAGGATGAAACCGCCGCTTTCAAACGATGCGACACCGATCCCGGATGTCCCGCCGCGTCCTACCTTGATTGCGATATCACGCACGCTCAAGCCCAGATCATACAGCCGGTTCACAGCCATGCCCGCAGCAAGCGCAGCTTGCGTTCCCGAGCCGAGTCCGACGTGCGGGGGGGCGTCGCGTTCGATATGGATCCGGATGCCGCCACTGCCTGCGCCCCCGTCCTGGAGAATAGCGAGAGCGCTCTTGCGCATCCGCCCGACGTGGGCTGCTCCGCCGGCAGTCTCGCTGGTTACCACGACCTCACCGGGTACGTCTGATCGCTCTGCATTGATGTGGAAGCCGGGCTCCTTGATCGTCAGTCCGATTCCGCCGTCCACGCGCCCGATCGACGCATTGAGATCGATCAGCGTGATATGGAGACGCGATGGTGTTGTGATTTTGATCATGGGTATGTCAGGGTAACTCTATCGTGTCGGCTGTGGCTTGCAGGATCATCAGCGCCAACCTTTTTCCAAAAAGGTTGATCAAAAACATCCTACCTTCGGTAGGATTGTGAGGTGACGCGGTCGTCATTGCTGACATCCGCGGCGGCGAGCGTTGTGGGGTCGCACGGGTGGCTGCCGGCTGCGAGACGGAGCGCAATCGCGGCGTCTGCGGGGGTTGAGGATGCCGTCAGAGTTGAGGTCGCCTTTCTGCGGCGTAACGCCAGTCCATGGCTGTATGAGCGGGTATCTGTCAATGCTGTCGCCGCCGGGGATCGGATGGTGGGTGTCGCCGATGCCGTTGTAGTCGGAGTAGTAGTTGCCAGCGGAGCCGGAGTCCCACTGGTTGGTGCAGGAGTCATAGGTGTTGTAGTTGGTGTGGTAAGTGGTGTTGTTGCTCGAATGCCGCAGGTAGATACTGAGTTTGGTGTTCGAGTTCATCCTTCCAATCATTTACCCGAGTCCCCCTTCAAATGAGAACAGCATGAGTTCGTATATCTCTTTCCTGTGTCCAAAAGCGACCAGTGTCACTGTGCTTTCATTCTCATCCACTTTATAAACAAGTCTATATTTTCCCTTTACTCGGAGCGACCTGTGATGAGAGAGTCGATATTTCAGGGGCTTTCCCGAATATGGCAGGTCACGTATTTTCTCCACTTTCTTCCTCAACTCTTCCATCAACACTTTATCTTTCTTCTTAAACCTTTCAATCTGTTTTCTGAATGTGCTGGTGTATATCAGATCGTATTTCACAGCATCACTCCATAAACAGATTATTCAGATCGTCTTCGGTCTTTATTTTGAAGATCTTTCCTTCTTTAATATCTTTTTCACTTTCTATTATCTGCTCCATCAGATCTTTGTCACTCAAAATCTCTATGGTCTCCATCAGAGATTCCATCTCCCAGATCAGATTTTCAAAGTCCTCTTTGCGCAGCACTACGTTTTCTTCTACCTCTTTTATTCTAACAACATCTATCATTTTATCATGTCCACCACTTCTATTTTATTCTGTGTGTCATAATTCTATCGTTCCATCTGCAGCCTGCAGGATTATCAGAGCGTCGAGCGAGGTGACGCGGTTGTCGCTGGCATCGCCGATCATCGTAAGTCGTTTCCACACATCCACGTTCTCGACATACGTCCCGGCATGCACGTAAATCGTATCCCCAACCCTTGCGCCATCAATCGCCGTCTGAATCGGCGTACCAGCGCCCGACACCACGCCCGCCGCAAGCACCAGCACGACCGCCGCAGCCACCAGCAGCAGGCG
>JAUWHQ010000153.1 GCA_030605805.1 Methanosarcinales archaeon
TAGTGCACGATCGTGAAGATTCGATCTTCAGGACTGGCTTGTAAGTAAGTGGGCACGATGCGCTGAGCCAAAAATTGAGATATAGGGGTACCCATGCGCTGAGCCTTTTAGGGTGCACGATGCGCTGAGCCATTCCAGATAAGCATAACAAACCCTCCATTCTCTTCGCCCTCTATCTAAACGAATTTTTACGTAGTGAGATGGAAAGATCTCTCAGTACACTCCTGAAGGAGCAGGGGCTCCGGGCTGTCAACGTCGATGCAGGAGCACATAAGGACTTACCCGCATTCTTTTCATCGACGAATTCTGATGATACGGTCTTTTTCGTGCACAACATCGAGAAGAGTTTTTCTGATGCTCTCCAATATCTGAATTTTAAGCGAGAAAACCTTGTTGAAGATCAGGTTAAGGCAGTATTCTGGGTAACTGGAGAAGAACTCTCACGCATCAGTCGCGAGGCTCCGGATTTCTTCGCCTTCAGAAACCGCGTGGTGGAGTTTATGGAATTGCCCCACGTGGGAGAGACCAGACCTGCTCTCGTGGAATTTGTATTGGAAACTGAATATAAGTCACTATATGAAATCAAACGCAGCATAGAGCTTAAAGAGAATCTGCTGTCTGAACTCTCCGCAGAGACTGAAATAAGTGGGTATCTACTCGGTTCACTCGGGAATCTATACCGTCAGATCGGTCTTTACGAGAAGTCGATTGATTGCAGCGAAAAAGCATTGAAGATCGCACAGGAAATGGGAAACAGACAGAATGCGGTCGCATATCTCGGAAATCTTGGGATGGTGTACTACGTGCTTGGTCAGGTCGAGGAAGCGATCAAGTATTACGAAGATGCGCTTGTGATTGGCGAAGAGATAAGAGATCCAAAGATTATCAGTTTTTGCGAGAAAAACCTTGGATCACTGAAGAATTTGGAAATTAACGATCGGCTTTAAGACTGTTGCATCGATCCGTCACGAGGGTGGGTGTGTGTGGACGACCTGTATTTCATGGCAGTGAACTGATCGGCTCTGAGTTTGGCAGATACAGACGCGGGGTTGATGGCATCAGGGTCAGTACCGCATGACACAGAATGAACTCGGCGGTGCACACACCACGATCGTCGGCGGCAGAACCGGAAGAAAATTAGCAGAGATCGTAGCGCGGCATCCGATGGTGAAGCGGATCGTTCCTTCCGTTATCAGCGTCAAGGGGGCTGCTGGTGGAAAAACCGTAGCCAAGGTGCTGCGCTCTGACGCAAGGGGCAATCTCCGCCTCTTAATCTCATCAGGCACGTCAGCACAGGAACTGCGCATCATAACAACCGTGGGGGACTTTCCGGCGGGGGAATCGCTGAGATGCGAGTTAAATTGGATGCTTTCAGAGGCAATGGATTGATAGAACTGGAATGTCGCATCACGCTTGCACCTGCCGTCAGAAGTGTGCATTGATCGCCGATGAACCTCCGCAAGAACTACTTGACCTCATCGATGTTATGACCCATCAAACAGTTCGCGGAGAAACCACCAAAGCGCAAGTGCCGTGCGCGTTATCTTCAGCGTCTTGCCAGCAAGTGGCAGGTGCGATTTGAGCATCCGCATCAATGTCTTATTAGACGCGCCCAACAGCTTGCCATCTGGTCGGCGTTGAAGACGTGCGGTTTTTGCAGGAGCAGATGTAGATATCTCCTCGGGCATTCTACGCACCTTCCACGGGCGGCGTGGCATGACTTGCTCGCGCTGGATTTACATCTGCCAGGACGTCATCCGGCGCGAGCCAAATCAAGTCTTTGATCTTCTCGACAATCAGAACCCGCCCCATCGTTCGCGGGCTTATACCTCTGATTGCAGCCTCTTTTGTTATGATCTCAACTGCTGCTGGTGGGAGCAGGAGGTCAAAACGCTTAAGATTTGTTTTTTGTGGCATTATATCATCCAACATCATATTATATCGCAAATCATATAAATTTGAGAAGACGTTTTTCTGATAAACGTCCAATAATTGGATAAAATTATCGGATTTAGCCACTCATTGGATTCCTTCAATGGTTGGATCGTACATCCAATGGATTAATGTATCATCACATCTAATGTGATAATATGCAAACAGTTGAGACCATACTTGGAAACAAACCGCCAATAAGAAAAGCCATCCTGTTGGAATACGCAAAAACACCTAATGGTATCGCGGTGAAACATATAGATGAAAAACTCGGTGTGTCCGGGCTTGATAAAAATCACCTGAAAAAGCTTGAGGAGTTGGGCATATTGGAGACCTGCCCCATCGAAGTGTGCCGCCCAGCAGGGAGATTCAAAACGATGACCGCCTGCATGGATAAAGGTTACCGCCTCAAGCAAGATAACGACACCTTCGCCGAACTTCTCAGCATATTCGTTGGAACTGAACACCTCGAAGATTTTCTACACTCGTCGTACGTGCAAAACGTTCTCAACATATCTGGTCTCGAAATACATCGAGTCATTATGGACCTCATCACCGCCTGCATGAAGACGGTGCTGTTGACATTGAACATGTTTTACCCGAACATGGAATTACCAGATCAGATGAGTGCCACATTTATGATAGTCGATGTGTCTGATGATACTGCATACGAACATTTCATTCAAAAGAAGCAGGAAGCAGCTGTTTTGATGCGTACCACGATGGATAAACTTAAACAACTTCTCCCTATGCTGTCCGATCTACCAAACCTCTATGAAAAAGCAATTTCACCAGACATACGTTCTGATTCATGACTGTGGCGGTTTTGAGTTTCTCACCATGGTTTGCATGTTCAGGATGGCGTCCTCAACTGCGGTCACGTACTGCTTGGGTGGTGGTGAGATTTTTGTGCCGCATGAACCGCTGGATGGTTGGCAGTTCGATTCTGTACCGTTCCGAGCTCTCACCTCTGCTCACGATGATTCTGATCTGCGCGGCTCTGGTTTGTGCGGGTTTCGGTGCGGTCTCCCTGATGCTGTGTACACTGCCGCAGTTCTGGCATTCCACAAGCAGATCGCTGCCCGCCGTGTCTCAGCACCCGGTGCTCCTGCGGCTCCTGCGGCGAGCATGTGGGGCAGGTCGAGAAAGCGATCGAGTACTACGAAGATGCTCTGGCTATCGGCAGAGAGATAAAAGACCCAAGAATAATCGATTTCTGCGAGAAAAACCTTGAAGCGCTCAGGAATTCAGGTGATTGAAGGTTATCACTCATCGAGAAATTTCCAGAAACCACCGCAAGCTTTGTATCTTTGAGACCCCTAACAGATATCTAATGAAAAGACCCTTTCCGACCCCAGAAGCCGGCGTGGCAGTCGGAATCGGAGCAAGGCGCGGCGTTACCAGTCATGAGGTGTCTGACGCAATCATGGCAGGACTTTGTGATGCCGGCATCGATCTCGCTGATGTCCGGATCTTCGCATCATCCCGGCTCAAGGAAGATGAGCCCGGCATCCTGAATGCGGCAGAGTCGCTCGGACGCGAGATCGTGTTTTTGGACGATGAGACGATCAATGCATGTACGCCGCCGTCCCGCTCTGAGGCGAGCAGGTTTGGCATCGTTGGCGTGGCAGAGCCATCTGCGCTTGCACTCTCCGAAAAGAAGGAATTGATACTTAAGAAAAAGAAATATGGAAACGTCACCATCGCGATTGCGCGGTGATTCGTCGATAGCACTCTGATCAGTGGTTGATCTTCACTCGGCTGTTTTTATCCTGAAATATATCCGTCTATTATTCTTCCCCTTGTTCTCAGCCTTCACGACCTCGATATGCCCGATCTCGCCGGTGTTCCTTGCGTGCGTGCCGCCACACGCCTGCGTGTCATACCCAACGATCTCGATCACGCGAATCTTCTCCCTGTCCGGGAGATCCATCTTCAACTTCACGATCGATGGTATCTTGAGGGCTTCTTCCTTTGAAAGAATCTTTATCTCAACCGGAAGATTCTGATCAATAATTTCATTTGTTTTTTCTTCAAAAGACTTGATCTCTGACCTGTCAAAGTCCTTCAGACTGAAATCCACCCGTGTCTTCGCCTCCCCGATCCTGTTCCCCGTGATCAGCGCACCGGTCTCCTTGTGGATCACTGCGCTTAACACATGGCAGGCGGTGTGCGACCGCATGAAGAGGTGCCTCCTGCCCCAGTCGATCCTCCCGGTGACCCGGTCGCCTGCTGCAAGCCCTGAACCGGAATCTGTGATTGCGACCTCGTGGCTGATCAGATCATTCATCTTCCTCACGTATGTAACCGGAAATTCGCGCACGTCCCCCCCGCACGAGAACGCCGGTGTCGTGCGGCTGTCCGCCAGAATCGGGGTAGAACGCGGTTTTATCGAGTATAACGAACCGGTCACCTGTCACTTCCTCAACTGTCGCTTCAAACTCCTTCACGTAGCAATCCAGGAGATATAACACGTCCATTCCGCATTACTTCCCTGTAGTAATCTGTTCTCCGATCGCCGTGTCCAGTAGTTCAAGAAACTCGTCCTTGCTCCCGCGTGGTATGGTTGCTCCCGCCGCGATGTTGTGTCCGCCGCCGGTGCCGCCAACCTTTGCTGCACACGCCCCGATCGCATCGGCAAGGTTCAGTCCCCTCCGAATGAGACTCTGCGTTCCGCGTGCAGAGACCTTGAGCCCGTCGTCACTCTCCGCGAACGCAAAGATCGGCATGTCCCGGTTTCTCGAGTTTGTCAGGCTCATGCCTGCGACGATGCCAACGATCGTATCCCGAATCGAACTGCCGGCATCAAAGTACTGGACATGATTCATTTTCGTGATGCCCTTATCTCTAACGAGCTTCAGACCTTCCACAAGGTTCTTCCTGTGACCTTTAAGCAGATCGTGTGCTTCCGCAAGCTTCTTGTCCCGGTCGCCAAGGCAGACCGCGAGACCGACATCAGCAAAACCGTAGCGTGCGGTGGCGTTTAACAGGGTGGAATATTCGGATGCATCCCGCATCTCTGTTCCTTCCTGCTCCTCTGTCAGGGTATATACCTCGGTTACCAGCCTGTGGACGTGGTAGGATGACATCCGCTTTGAGATGCAGTACTGAACCAGCGATGAGACCACCTTCTGCTGCTCTCCTTCAGAAAGGTCGATCCACCGCCTCCACCGTTCACCACCGGCATCGATGCCAGCCTTTCTCAGAAAACCGATGCTTGCACCCTCATTTCCTGTCAATCCCGGGAGGTACGGGTCAGATGAGTACAGCAATAACTTGAACACCTCCCGGGTCTGCTTCCCAAAGAATGAGAGATCCTTCTTGTAATTCAGAACTCCTCGCTCTGCACCCTGCTTCAGGATTTCCCTGTTGCATCCGACCAGTTTTCCGAATTTCCTTGCCTGCAGGTCGCCGACAGCACCCACGATCGCAAGATCGGCTAAGTCTCCTGATTTGAGCCCGGGGCAACCGAGCGCCTGTGCAAGCAGGTACGCGCAACCTGATCCGCTCAGTTCGGTTGAGCCATCGATGCCACAGAGATGCGGGTTCAGGTGGTATTCAATATCGCCGTTCTGGTCGATCTGGTGGTGGTCGGCGATTACGACATCCATGCCACCGGGCATATCAGAGAGCATCCCGCTTCCAAGATCGGTGAAGATCGTCGGAATGTTCGCATCAGCAACTCGATCGAGAACTCTTTTGTCCAGTTGCTTCACGAACCGCACACCATGCTCGATTCCCAATCGATCGAGCGCATGGCACATAATTGCAGCCGCAGTCAAGCCATCGGCATCGATATGCGATACGATCCGCACCTCTTTGTGCTTCCTGATCGCGGCGGCGCATTTATCGGCTCTCTGTTTCATCGAGGGATGGTTGCTCATGGTTCCGGTTCACTCCAGCAGTTCCCGAATCACCCGTCCGTAAACCGGTCTTGCGATTAAAACGCCGATTAAAACGCCGACGATCGTGGTGATGGCAAAGCCTTTCAGTGCGCCGAATCCCATAAAGAGAAGCGGCGACATCGCGATGACGGTGGTTGTTGCTGCTGCAAAGATGATCGCAAACGCCCTTGCTATTCTTGCAAGATACACCTTCTTAGACGGCATCCTGCCCTCATACAGCACCTCGTCGGTGATGATCACCAGATGGTCGATTCCTGTTCCGATGACGGCGATGATCCCTGCAATGGCTGGGAGGTCAAGCTGCCACCCTATCGCTGCTGCAAAGCCGAGAATCATGAAGACCTCGCTTACCGAGGTTGCAACCATCGGGATGAGAATATTCTTCTGGCGGTACCTGAGGAAGATTGTGAGAGCAACCATGAGCAGCGCAAGGATGCCGGCAAGTATCGTCTGCTCCCTGAACTGAGCGCCGAGTGCGGCAGGAACCTGCCATGAACCGATCACATCGACCTCGACAGGAAGCGCTCCTGCCCTGAGGTGTATATATAGTTGTTCTACCTTCTCCTTTCCAATATCCCCTGCTCCAGTGGTCGCAACAAATGAGTACGAGGGCAAATTCTGGTTTTTGTCGTAAAGTTCCTGCAGATTGTCTGCCAGTTCGGGGTCAAGCGGTGCTGAATATATCACCTTGTCATCAAGAAGCATGACCATCTCGTGCGCTGCCACATCGTCAACAGCCCCGGACTCGACTGCCGCATCCCGGATCGCATTCGCGCCAATGCCGTCCACCGTGAAACTGACGCCCCATGCACCATCCCGTATCTTTGGTATATCCACTGCGGTGATATGCTCCCCCCACATCACGTGCTCTGTCGCGTTCTCTGTTGTCTGAATGCGGATCTCGAATTTCCCTGGCGTTGCAACAATCTCCATCGCTGTGTCAAGATCGACACCAGCGAGGTCAACCATGAGAATATTATCCTCGACAGGGGTAATCTGAACATCCTTCAAGCCCCAGATGTTCAACTTCTCGCTCAATATCGCCTCTGTCGTCTCCTGGGTCTTTTTTGTCACAGTTTCATCAAATACCAGATTTCCCCGCACATCTACTGCAATCGATCCACCAACATCGGATAACGCCTCCGACAACTCGCTTTCGGTGACTGCAGATCTGATCTCATACCGATTGTGGTCAACATCATAGATCACCTCGCAGTCCAGGTGCCTTGAAAGATATGTCTGGATCACGTATTCCTTGTATATGGTGAGCGTGACCTCATTGCCATCGATGTACGCGCTTCCGTAACCGACCGCATCCACATCCTCCTTCCTGGGCGGATCTTGCGTCCTGAATATGACCTCAGCGTCGGACGCCTCGATGATCTCGATATCTCCGAATGCATCAGAGTATTCTTCTTCGATGATCTGTGCCGGGTCAGCCTCGACCCCGGCGATCACGCCCTCCAGCTTGAGCTGAAGGCTGGTTCCGCCTTCGAGATCGAGCCCGTATCGCAGGTTAGATGAAAAAGCACCGTCATAACCGTCGTAAGCCGGGTGAATTGCAATCAGTGCTATCAGCATGGCGGCGATGAATACAATGACCCTAAAATCCTTATGCAGTTTCATGCTCTCCGCCCCCTTGGCTTCTGCAGGTGCCATTTCAGTATTCCGGTATTGAGCATCCACGTATTCATCAGATCAGCAACGAGACCGAAGAGAAGAACGATTGTGATATCGCTTATGATGCTGATCTGCGGAAACGACGGGACGATGAGATATGAATACGCTGAAACAAGGTACATCATCAGTAGTGCGGCAAGCGTTGTGGTAGTCATGGTGAGACCGGTCGTCAGCGCACCCGTGACCTTGTCATCGAGGTTGCCTCTCCGCTTGAGCAATCGTGTCGTGAGAAGAATATCACTGTCCACCGAGTACCCGATCAGCATCAAGAGGGCTGCGACGGTTCCAAGCGAGAGTTCGATGCCCGCTATCGCTATGAATGCGGATGCAATCATGATATCAGAGAATGCCGAGAGCACAACCGCAACCGAAGGCACAAACGTCCGAAATATCAGAAAAACCACGACTGCCATGAGGCAGAATGATGCCACTATCGCTATTATCGCCTGTTTCTGCAGTGATCTTGCATACACCGGATCTGCATGCTTGATCTCTGGTGTCGCATATTCATACTCGCTGTTGACCTTCACAACCAGCGATTCTTCCTTATCATCATCCATCGGACCGAATTTGAGCATCTTACGATTACCGGATTCGCTCACACCGATGAGCGGATAATCCATAAACGCAACCTCCAGATCACTGTATGAGTCCGGTGTGTCAATCTCAACGATCGTGCCCCCCTCAAACTGGAATCCAAGACGTACCGGCGAGCCTGTGGTTACGTACATCCCACCAAGGATGACCAGTGCGATTGCAAGTACGATCAGCGGTGGGATGACCAGTTGCTCTGGTTTGTGTGTTCTTATATATGTGTCGAACCTTGATACAAGATTTTTTATGCTATCCATTTATTGTTTCTCCTTAAATCCTAAATTGCATCGGCGATCAGTTGCGCCACGCTGATCACGCTAACGCCCTTATCAAGCGTGTCTGTCGCCATAATCCCCTCGATACCCGCGGAGAACAGGCGTGTGGCTGCATTGCGGGCAAGAACCGGGTGAATACATGCGGCAAATACCCTGCCTGCGCCGTTTTCATTGAGTAGATGAGACGTCTTCACGATCGTACCCCCGGTCGAGATGATATCGTCCAGTATAACAACATCTTTTCCAGCAACATTGAGTTTCTTCGTCTTTATCGTCACATCCTCCCCACTGAGGCGGGTTTTTTCCATGTAATCAAAGTCAACGCCGAGATATTCAGCCACAGACCGTGCGAGATCGATGGCGCCCTTATCGGGTGCGATGATGACCGGGCTGTCTGATTGATCCGTTTTCATCGATGCAAGATGTGCCCCGATCGCGGGTGCGGCATCAAGATCGGTGGCGGCTGCATCGAAGTGCTGAAGCACGCTCTGATTGTGGACACCTATCGTAAAGACCCGGTCGGCTGTGATTGCGCGTGCAAGCGCCCGTGCACTCACCGACTCCCCCTGCTTGAACCGACGATCCTGCCGCGCATAACCGAAATAGGGGATGATCACGTCGATCCAATCTGCCGCATCACATGCGTCAATCAGTTGCAGGAGTGCGATATAATCAGAATCGGTCGGAGTTGACTGGATGATTACGACATGATCGCCGACATCGTCCGGCACGCGAAGATACTGCTCCCCATCGGGAAAGCGAAAAAATTCAGTGGCTGCCAGGCGGCATTGCATTGCGCGGGCGACACTGCCCGCCAGCACCTGGGAAGAGGGTCCGGGTATAATATACATCGGCGTTTCCATTCTAAGTTCTCAATAAGTAGCGTTGGTTTGATGACATTAATACCTTTCGATTATGCCTTTCGATTGCAGGCATCCTCATCGCGTCTGACCGTGCCAGACCAGCGGGCTTAACAGATAACACCCGATCAGACCGAAGAGAATCCATGCGAACCAGTCGCAGAATCCGCCATAGTGTGCGGCGATTGTGAGAACGAACACAACAGCAAGCGGCACCAGTATCCTGACCGACCTGACCTTCGGATATTGTATGTTGCTAACCATCATCACAGACAATCCGGCAAACACACCGGTTATCACGTATTGTGGATAGTAAATATAATCTATTAAATATAACACTAATACTGCGAATGTGCCGGCGGCTGTGATCGGAAGCCCGCGGAACTCAGCGTCGTCCAGAACCCCGAATCTGGAGAGCCGGAGCACCCCGCAGATCAGATATGCGGCAGAGAAAGCGCATACAACCGCGTGGGAACCTATACCTGCCATCACGCAATAATAGATGACTGCCGGAGCCACTCCAAAGGAGATGGCGTCTGCAAACGAGTCGAGGTAATCTCCAAAGACTCCTGATTCGATGCGTCTTGCAACAGCGCCGTCCACGCCATCTGCGAGCGCAGCAGCCAGAATCATGATAACAGCACCGCCCGGATCATCGTTCAGTAGATAGAGGATGGCTGTGAATCCAAACAGCACATTTAAGACCGTGATCAGGTCTGGCAGGCGAATCATCCGCAGTAGATCCAAGTTGGTTCCATTCCGGATACGGTCATTCATCGCTGCTCTTTCCTGACGTTTTTATGGCGATTACGGTCTCGCCAGCACGCACTTTGTCCCCTTTTCGTACATCAGGCTCAAATCCAGGCGGTAGGGTCATATCCACCCGTGAACCGAATCTGATCATGCCAACACGCCCGCCCCGCTGCACGAAATCACCTTCTGTGACATAAGGGACGATTCTGCGCGTTATCGTTCCGGCGATCTGGGTGACCATGCAGTCAAATCCATCATTTTCGATAACAATCTCATTTCTCTCGTTTCTTAGGGAATCCTTCGTGAAAGCCGGGATATGGCTCCCTTTCGTATATCTAATCGCTTTGATCCTGCCGGAAACCGGCGCCCTGTTGACATGCACGTCATGAAAGTTCATGAATATCTGTACCGCACCATTCTTGATCGCCATGACCCTGCCATCAGCAGGCGCCAGCAGTGCACAATCGTCGGTAACGCCGGGATGCGGGTCTGGTGTACGGTGCGGATCCCGGAAAAACCCGATAAAAAATATCGTCAGTAAAATAAAGAGATAAGTAACGGTTCGCATCCTTTCATCGACACTGATGAGCAAAGCTGATGTTAGGGCACAGATCGCTGCCGAGACGATCCACCTGATTGAGCCTTCCGCAAGCTTGATCATCACAGCCCCTCCTCACTCTCCTGGCGAGTGGTTACGTATCTGCGCACAATCGCAAACAACTGGTCGATTGCGCTCAACAGTTCGGGAAGCATCTGCAACACAATATAAGCGATCACAAAGAGCGCGATCCCTGAGCCGATCTTCGCGATGACGTGGTGCGCAATCTGGAAACTGTGCTCGCCGAACCACGTATATCCAAAGGCAACCACAACAAACACGTTTCTGACCATATTCAGCGCGTAAATAACCGGAACCGAGGCAATAAATGCAATCATTGTCCTTTTCATAGGTGCGCGGACGCAGAAGATCAGTCCGATGAATATTGCGATGCTTTCAATCGCTGTGCATGCAAGAATGATCGTGATCGCGTGGTCATTGAGTGTGATCCGGTTCCAGTCGATCTGTTGTGCCGGCACACTGAATAGATGCAGGATGTAAACAACCTGTTCTGTGACCATAGAGATCAGGGACGTGTTGAGAACCTCGATCTTTGCAAACGGATAGTAAAACAGACCGCCAAGCGCTGCTGCAACCGTTATCGTCAGGAGAATGTCTCCCGCATCATCGTAATGCTTATAATTCCGGTACATCGCATGAGCGAGGATCATGCAGAAGACCGCCACTCCCAGCACCAGCAGGACGTTTACATAATCACCGATCTCAACGTAATGCGCCGGCTGGACCAGCCAGTGGACCGCAAAGAAGAACCAGCCCGCGGCTCCGGTAAGAAAGCGGTACCGCCGGCATTGTCCGGGCAGTGCTGATGCTAAGATCAAGAGTATGAGTGCCGCCCATAGTGCCTGTTCGATCATCGTAGTCGCCCTCTGCAATTAAATTAGGTGGTGTTATTTGATATATTAATCTTTCATCCGTCAAATAAGGAAATCCGCAATCCGATCAGCGATTATCCTTCCGCAGTACACGCAATGCAGTTCGACCCCGTCGCCACGATGTATCACAAACCGCGGTTTAACCGGCTCATCGGTGTTTGTGATGCAGTTGGGGTTTATACACCGGACCACTCCCTCGATCTCTGCCGGAAGAATCACCTTATGCTTTTCCACGACATTGTAGTCGCGTATGATGTTGATGATCGCATCAGGCGAGATCAATGCGATCTCATCCACTTCTCCGGGATTTAATTCCCGATCCTCGATCTTAACGATATCTTTCTTCCGGTCAGAGACGTTCATGACCACGCTCACCACCTCTGCCGATCGATCGGTGATGCCCAAGATGCGCAACACATTCAGCGCCTGCCCTGCAGCGATATGATCGATCACCGTGCCGTTTCGGATCCTCCTGACCCGCAGTTCCCGACTTTCGGGCGGGGTTTCCTGTTTCATCCCATCACCATCGAGAGAATCGCCATGCGCACAGGCACGCCATAGAACGATTGTTTGAAGTATACCGCATGTCTGCTTTTGTCAACCTCAGGATCGATCTCGCCCACTCTCGGAAGCGGGTGCATGATGATTAAATCGTCTTTTGCGTTTTTTAACGTCTCTTCTGTTATTTTATAGCTCCCTGCAACCGTCTGATACTCGCTCGGGTCAGGGAACCGCTCTTTCTGGATCCTTGTGATGTACAGCACGTCCACCACGCCGACAACGTCGTCCGGATCTGCTGTTTCTGTGATTTTTATCCCCTTGTCGATCAGATCACTCTTCATCGAATCAGGCATCCTCAATTGATCTGGCGCGACGAGATAGATCTCGGCGTTGTACATGGAAAGCGCGTGCGCCAGCGAATGAACGGTTCTGCCATACTTGAGATCACCAACAAGCGCGATCTTCACTTTATTTAGCTTGCTTTCCTTTCTTATCGTATACAGATCCAGAAGCGTCTGTGTCGGGTGCTGTCCTGCGCCATCGCCTGCATTTATGACGGGAACTGACGAGAATTCAGACGCCATCCGTGCTGCGCCCTCTCTCGGGTGCCGCAGAACGATTGCATCAGCATACCCGTTCATGACCGAGATGGTGTCTGCAAGGTTCTCACCCTTCGCAACCGACGACCCTTCGGTCGGACCGAAATCGATGACATCACCTCCAAGCCGTTTCATCGCCACATCGAACGAGAGCCGGGTTCTGGTGCTCGGTTCATAGAAGAGCGTCGCCAGTATCCTGCCGGACAGTATATCAGACGCTCCGCCGTGTGCGATTGGCTCGAGTTCTGCGGCACGGTCTAAAATCCGGTCGATCTCATCGCGCGAAAAACTCTGTATATTAATGACATGTCGTATCGGATTCACGTTATTTCCGTCCTTTCCATCCTCGCTGCCACAGGTTCTGCACAATATTGATATATAATCGTGTTCATGCATTAAAAAATGGTGTGTCGATCAACTGGGCTTTTTAATTTACTCCGGCAGTTGAGACGAATGGTGCATGCGTAGGATCCGAATATCAAACGAGAACGGCTAATGAATGGCTGGATTGCTTAACCGAACACATACGGACGGCATCTCAGTTACTTAGACGAGGAGAGGCAAGCGGTCGCCCCTCCCTCAAGTCAACGAATCACCGTAACTGACCCCGGAGAATTGTCTACTAAAATCCTCACAGCTTCACGATCGCGCTTCTCGGACATACTTCGATGCATGTCCCGCACTGGTTGCACTTCTCCTGATCGATCACAGCAACTGCCTTCACCAGTTTGATTGCACCCTCAGGGCAGTTCTTCTTGCAGATTCCGCATCCGATGCACCCGAACTCGCATATCTCCTTGACATACTTGCCCTTGTCATGCGATGCGCAGACCACAAACACCTGCCCGTGCTCCTTTGCAATCGTTAACACCTGTTGCGGGCAGGCTGTCACACATGCGCCACAGCCCTTGCAGTTATACTTCTTGATCTTTGGAAGCCCGTTATCCGCGATCTCGATCGCATCAAAGATGCACGCACGCACGCAGTCGCCAAGACCGATGCATCCGTACGAGCAGGCTTTCCTTGTGCCTGAAAGGAGAATTGCAGCCCTGCACGTATCCGCGCCGATGTAATCATATCTGTCCTTGCAGTTTGTTCCGCCCTGACAGAGAACGATCGGATACATGGGCTCTCCCGCGCTGATATCCATTCCAAGCAGCTCACCGATCATCTCAAAGGTCTCTGCGTCGCATGAGGTGCAACCATCAGGTGTCACATCCCCTGCCACGACATGCTCTGCAAAATCAGCGCATCCCGGGTATCCGCAGGCTCCGCAGTTCGCACCGGGCATCAGTTCCATCAGTGCATCAACAAGCGGATCAGACTCAACATAGAACGCCTTTGACGCCCATACGAGCATCCCTGCCATCGCAAGTCCGAGTGCGCCAAGCACAGCGATTGCAGGCGGCATCAAACTCATAAGATCAACGGTCATAGTTTCACCACCGAAAAGTAACTGACAACAATTAGTGCGACCATCGTCGCTGCAAAGAATGCTCCGATGAAGCCGCTGAAGAGGTC
>JAUWHQ010000208.1 GCA_030605805.1 Methanosarcinales archaeon
CGAATTTTCCAGTGATAGAATAGGATACCCCCTCTGTGATTTCCCGAAATCAGACATTTCCACGACATAATCCCATCTTTCAAAGATGGGTTTAACCTGTTATCAAGAGCGGCGTGAATGTGTCACACCCCGAACCACCCCAACCCACCTCTCGATCATCCGAAGTCCATCCGGCGTCAGCACCGATTCGGGATGGAACTGCACGCCCTCGATCGGACGCCGTTTGTGCCTGATTCCCATGACGACGCCGTCAGGACTGTGTGCTGTAACCAGAAGATCAGGCGACACCCGATCCACGGCAAGCGAATGGTACCTGCCGCCCGTAAACGGGTTCGGAAGCCCTTCGTAGATCCCGATCCCATCATGATGAATCTCGGATGCCTTCCCGTGAACCGGACCAACAGACGCGTGTCCAACCGTGCCGCCGAACGCGACATTAATCGCCTGACAGCCGAGGCATACGCCGAGCAGCGGAACACTGGATTCGCGGATTATTTCGATGCATGAGCCGATATCCTTCGGATCGTTCGGGTTTCCCGGACCAGGCGAGATCACGATCCCGTCAGGATCGATCTCCCTGACCTCATCAAGTGTTATCGTGTTCGGGACGACGATTGTGTCAGGCTCGAAGATCGAGACGTACTCGACAAGATTCCAGACAAATGAGTCCCTATTGTTCACGAACAGTATCTTCGTCATCTCTCGATCACCTTCATCATCGCAGCCATCTTGCGCTCGGTCTCCAGATATTCATACGTGGGATCTGAGTCGGCAACGATTCCAGCTCCTGCCTGAACAAACATCCGATCCCCGGAAAGCACAATCGTCCTGATCACGATCGCAAAGTCCGCATCCCCGTTCCATGTGTAATATCCAACGCCGCCGCCGTAAATCCCGCGAGCGTCCTTCTCGAGTGCGTCGATGATCTCCATCGCACGGATCTTCGGCGCACCTGAGAGTGTGCCCGCGGGAAAGATCGCCCGCGTCGCATCGAATGCGTCCGAATCATCACGCAACATCCCGGTTACCGTGCTCTCGATGTGCTGGAGATGCGAGTACTTCCGGACGGTCATGAAATCCTCGACTTTGACTGATCCTGGTTTCGATACCATCCGCACATCGTTTCTACCGAGATCAACGAGCATCACGTGCTCTGCCCGCTCTTTTTCATCGGATAGCAGATTTTCAGCAAGTTCAGCGTCTTCCGCATCACTCGCTCCCCGCGGGCACGTGCCTGCGATCGGATTGGTGATCAATTTTCGGTTGTGCACCGTGAAGAGCGTTTCAGGGCTTGCGCCCACGATTCCGACCTCGCCAAACTCGAATAGGTACATGTACGGGCTTGGATTGACATCCCTGAGTTTTCTGTACAGTTCCACCGAATTGTGCATGTTCTCCGCCTCGTAGCGCCTGGAGAGCACGACCTGAAAGATGTCGCCATCGACGATGTGCTGCTTTGCTTTTCTGACCATCTCCTCGTACACGTCCTGATCCGTGTTTGCGGTCATCTCGCCACTTATCTGTGATCCCTGATGATTGTTGCTGGCTGCAGCCCCATTTTTTACCCCCTCGATGATCGACAGGAGACCTTCCACATCGGATTCTGCCTGCTGGTACGTTTTCGCGAGATTTTCACCGGATAAGTCGTCTATAAACGGCGTTAGTACTATATAAATTTCTCCGGTCAGGTGATCAAAGACAAACGTGTGCGAGGTGATCAGAAACTGGGCATCCGGCGTTGCTGCGCTCTTACGCCGCTTTATATCCAGCCAGCAATCGTACACGATGTCGTATCCATAATATCCGATCGCACCGCCGAGAAATACCTGCCTGTCAAACGTCTTTCCACGCAGAAACCCGGAGGCAGGGATGATCGGTCTCAATGCATCCAGAACGTCGTATCCCGGGCGTATCTCGCCACCATCGCCATCATCGTCATCGCAGATCTCTGAGAGGTTGGATGCGATATGCCGGATAAGTGGCGTCTCTGATCGATATTCAAACGTGATTCTGCGGTCCCTCACTGTGACAACAGCGTCCGGGTCCGATCCCACGAACGAAAACCTTGCGTGATGCTTCTCCTTCTCAACTGACTCAAGCAGATATGAATATTCCGGGTTATGCGCCTTAAGCGACGCGTACAGATCAAGCGGCGTGCATTTCGCCTCTGTCTTTGCAGTCAATTGCACGATCGCGGGCAGTTTCAGGGACTTGACGGCGTTTCTGTATTCGGGTTTGGAGGGGAATAGTTCGATCATGGAGGTTCACCGTATATTAACTGTATAACTTTGTACAATGATGTCCATGTTCGTACATTGTACTTAAAGTTTACTCGGCATTCCGGGTGACTTTTCAATTTATCCGGGATAGATCCCGGGTCATTGCAAAAAAGATCAACCACCAAGGATGCAGAGGTTCACAGAAAGAGTCATTGTTCAACTATTAAGTCCCTCTCTGCTCTCTCTTGGTTTCCCAATGATCATAAGGTTCGGCAATTGAATTTGTAGCAGTTTACCCGTCTTTTTACGAGTGATCAACCTGTCGCCTCCCCGGATTTGAAGATCGCGTATTTCGACAGAGGTGGTGCAATGAGTTCGTTTATGATGGTCGATGCCAGTACCGCATTTAACATCACAACCCCAAAGGTAGGAAATTCCATGGATGCCAGAAGAACCAGACCCACGGTAACCCC
>JAUWHQ010000206.1 GCA_030605805.1 Methanosarcinales archaeon
GAAACGAGTAAAAGCGTGGGAATTATCGGAACAACCCATCTGACGATTTTCTCTCCCATAAGTAAACCACGACTTCGATATTATTTAATGCTTTCGAAAGCGGAAAGCGGTGATCATTAATACCGATGCCTGCAAGAATCGATATCCATGGATCACCGGATAGCATCCGGGGCAGAAGCCGTGATCGAACGCCGCGGCGATCTGGTCATCAAGCGGCGGGTGCCGAAGAACTACAGGCTCCCTGACCTTGACACACGGATCAGAGCCTCAAGAACCAGAATCGAGGCGAAACTCATCTCAGAAGCACGCAGATGCGGAGTTCCGACGCCGATCATCCATGATGTCGATATCATGGATTACACGATCACGATGGAGTTTATCGCTGGTCAGCCGTTGAAGAACGTGCTAGATCTGCGGATGAGTGAGCGTGTCGGCGAGCTTGTCGGCAGGTTGCACGGCTGCGGGATTATTCACGGCGATCTCACGACCTCAAATTTAATCTTGCACGACGACCGGATATATTTCATTGATTTCGGGCTCGGCTACTTCGAAAAGAGCGTGGAAGCGCAGGGCGCTGATGTGCATGTCCTCTTCCAGACGTTTGTGAGCACACACGGCGATCCCGGACTTGAGGAGGCGTTTTCGGCAGGATACCGGCGCACCTTCGCAGAGGCCGATCAGGTGCTTGCTCGTGTGCGCGAGATCGAGGCGCGGGGGAGGTATATGTAATCATCATACTACGCGAACCAAAAATGACTCTCTGGTATCGGTTTTGCAGAGTTCTTCCAGTCAGTTGAAAATACAATGAACCCTTTCAACCGCTCCAAGCCATGTTTTTATTCACCGATTTTACGCCAGTAATGCCATAATGTTTTCATTAAAAGCCAATATCCGCCTATAAATGACATGGCGCCCATAGCAAGCATAAACATCGCTGACGTGGAAATTATTTCTGCCATGATCGCAGTTACTCCGGGTCCGGTTAGGTGAACAAGCCCGATAAGCAGAATAAAACAAAAAGCGGATGTTAAGAAAACAATACTTAAGAAAAATAGATTTTTCTCCACTTCTGATGGATTTTTATCTGCAAATATACCCCCCAGCATTGTAAATCCGCTCAGCGTAATAGCGGTTCCAATAAGAAAATAAATGGGCTGAAAATCAGATCTTAAACTGTTAGCTGAGAATGGTATCAGACCAGCAGCGGCAAAGCAGACGAATAAAAAAATGATTCCATATAAAACTCTCCCAGGTAGTACATGCAAGAATTCTTTTAGTTCTTCCAAATGCTGCGAAACGTACCGTCTGAACGTCATATGCGATCCGTCTTTTCTTTTCCCGGTCATGAAGGTTACGGTTACATGGAACTGTCGTAATTACGAGGTGTTGACCGCCTCACCAAATCACAACCTACTGCACGACTACGATCATATCCGCACGCCAGTCTTCTTAAACTCCTTTTCGCTGAACAAAAGCATATAATCAGAGATGCCCGTAGCCCGTGAGATCTCGTATGCGATCCGTTCACATTCTTCTCTTGTGCTGGCATGAACCATCGTGTACAGGTTATAATCCCAGTCCGGGTATCTTGCGCGCTCGTAACAGTGCGAGACCTCGCCAAATCCAGCCATTATAGCCCCGACCTCCTCGGTGCGCTTGTCAGGGACATTCCAGACACACATCGCATTCGCAACGATGCCAAGTGCGCGATGCCCGATCGACGCCCCGAACCTGCGGATGATGCCCCGATCGATCAGCGAACCGATCCTCCGAACAGCTTCTTCCTCTGAAATGTCCAGTTCGAGTGCGATTTTTTTGAAAGGCTCCGGAACAAGATCAATTCCATTTTGCGTGAGTTTTATCAGTTGCAGATCAATAACGTTCATGATTACACCCTGAACCGTACGCCGATCTTGAACATCCGCTCGACCGGAAGATCGAGAAACAAGTAACCCATTTTTTTGATCTCGCTGATTATCTCAAGCAATCGTGAGTTACTCTGTGCAGAGACCGTGAACCACAGATTATACGTACCCTGGCGCAGGTAATTGTGCGACACCTCGTTAAATTCGTTGATCCGTGCAGCAACCTCGTCGATCTCGTGCTCTGGCACCCGCATCGCAATAAGCGTGCTATATCCCCCGATCTCTCTTGTGTTGATGATCGGACCGATTCTCCGGATTGCGCCAAGTTCTGTGAGTTTTTTGAGATGATCGATGATATCTTCCTCAGATACGCCGATCTGCTCCCCGAGCGTGCGAAAAGGGCGTGGATTTAGTGGGAAGTCCAGCTGAACCGTATTTATCAGTTGTCTATCGATATCATCGAGTTCTTTTTGGTCTATCATCGTGAAATCGATCCATCATTATAGAATTTCTTCATGCGGCGCCGGTATATGCCATACCGGTCTTCTGGCGAGAATCTGGCGGGACGCGGGTTCACGGTGGCAGAACCGCACACAGGACAGGACTCTTTCAGTGTATACCTGTTGCACTGGGCACATTTGAGAATCTTTGATTTCATAACCTTCTGGCGCTATTTTATGCCTTTGCAGGCTCTTCGTGTCTGTGAAATGCGCCGGTTCCATTGCAACGCTGTATCGCATCTATCGCACGCTCTGCAGCGCCTTTCATCACTTTCTCTGCCTGTTTGTAGTCGGGTGCGGTGACCTGCAAGCGATATCTCGGAGCCCCCACATAGCGGACCGTGAGCGTGACATCGTCGCCCTCATCGATCGCGGCTGCTGCGAGTGATGCTTTGATCCGGTCCACGCCATCGGGTAGAGGACACATCAGATCCACGAAACCGGTGATATTGACAAAAGGAACCTTCACATTCTCGATTGCAACCCTGACGATCTGGCTTGCGTATTTCTCCGCAATGCCGGCGTCATCCAGCACTGATGCGCCAGAGATCGCAACCTCCTCAAAAGCGTTGTACAGACCGCCGAACGAATCGATCAGCTTGTCTGCGGTCTGCTGCCTTGTATCATCGTCCTCGATTGCGAAGGTGAGCCACTTCTCTGCACGGAGTTCGCTCTTCCATTCCTGAATCTTCTCTCTCCGCTGATGCTCGTTCACATCCTTGTACGACATATCGATGTGGCCGCGCTGCGGATTCACGGCGAGCACCTTGCACACGATCTTCTGCCCTTCGCGCAGATAATCCCTGATGTACTTCACCCACCCGGCAGCCACCTCAGAGATGTGGATCATGCCCTCTTTTTCACCGTATTCGTCCAGTTCCGCAAATACGCCAAAATCCATCACCTTTGAGACGGTACACACAACCAGGTCGCCTGATTTTGGCCAGTCTCGCATAACCATCACTCCAGGACTTCGAGGATCGGGGTCAGTATCCTGGCTCTGCCACCCCTTGACTGTGTGAGTGCTCGCCCGCAAACGATGCAGGTTACAGGAGTGCTCGCGCTTCCGAAGATGACCTGCTCGTTTTCGCAGTCTGCGCACTTGACCCGCAGAAACCTGCTCTTTGGGGCAGGTGTTATGTTTTCATTGTTTTTTGCCATAACTATTCCACCAGTTCGAATTTGGATGCTCTGAAACACTTTCTCACGTGCGCCTTGCTGCATTCGGTGCACCGGTACCTGAGATGAACCTTTTTGGTCGGTTTGTCGCCACCAGGAACTTTTGAGAACTTTCCGCTGTTCCCGATACCGCTCTGCCGCTTCTTCTGCCGTGCGATCCTGGTCATGGAGGATGCTTTTGCCGCTTTTACCCGCTCTACCTTGTGTGTGGTGTGCTTGTTGCAGTACGGGCAGTGTGTTCGAAATTGTGCTGGCATTTTCATTGACGTTTTCACCTTTGATCTGACTTATTCTGTGAGATTATAAGAGTATCTCTGTTTCCGGCACATCCACACACATCCACACACCCGTGCCATCAAAACGTTTATCCACTGTCACAAAAGACGCTGTGTTGAATGAAGATCGGCGTCATTGCGATTCAGGGAAATGTGGCAGAACATGCAGGCGCGCTGGGGCGCACGCTTGCTCTTCGGGGCGACCCTGGTGAGATCGTCCTGATCAAACACAGCGGGCTTGTTCCGGACTGTGATGCCATCGTGCTGCCCGGCGGCGAGAGCACCACGCTTGCACGGCTTATATGGAGGGAAGGCATCGCCACCGAGATTGTGGACGCGGTCGGGGTGGGTGTTCCGGTGCTTGGCACCTGTGCGGGGCTTGTGCTGCTTGCGAAACACGGTGACGGGGATGTAGCACGAACAAAACAGCGTTTGCTCGGCGTAATGGATATCGAGGTCAAAAGGAACGCTTTTGGGAGACAGTACGACTCATTCGAAACGTCCATCGATATTTCAGGTATCGGGGACGGGTTTCCCGCGGTCTTCATCCGTGCGCCCGCAATCGTGCGATGCGGCGACGGGGTCTCTTCACTTGCGTGGGTCGGAGATTACGTGGTTGCAGCGCAGCAGGGCAGTGTGCTTGCGCTCGCATTTCATCCCGAGATGGTGCCTGATACCCGGGTGCACCGGTATTTTCTGGATATGATTTAACCGACCGGTTTGGAAGATGATATCGCCCATTCGAAGCGATTTTATCATGAATGGTTGTTAGATTTCGCGACTTGATTAAAACGCCGCCCAGAATTCAGGAATGAACCCAAGTGAAACCACACTCAGGCAGGTATGGCTCCGATTCGATGTGCACAGGAGGAGTTGACCGCGGACCCAGGCGGGCAGCACATGACATGCACAAGACTTATATATGAACGCATAGAGCACACAACCGAATCATCCGTATCGGAGAAGTGTCATGAAACTACCTGTGATCGAGCTACCCGATGTTCAGGCGAGCCGTCCGGCGATACCGATCAACCTCACGCGTGTCGGCGTTACCGATGTCAAGAAACTGATCGAGATCGCACGCAAGGGCAAGCGCCCAATCGTGCTTATCGCAAGGTTCAACATCTTTGTGGACCTGCCGTACGACCGCAAGGGTGCAAACCTTTCGAGAAACTTTGAGACGATCGATGAGGTTCTGCAGGAAGCGGTCGAGGCGCCGGTGTACGAGATAGAGGAACTGTGCGGGGTGGTTGCACGCCGCTTGCTCACCAAGCATGAGTATGCGTCTCGCGCCGAGGTGCAGATGAACAGCGAATACGTGGTCAAACGGGAGACGCCGGTGACGCATATGAGCTGTCAGGGTGTGGCTGACATCTTTGCAGAGGCGGTCGCCACGCGATCGGATGGAGACAGAGAGATCATGGTCAGGAAGCTGGTCGGCGCTGAGGTTCTCGGGATGACCGCGTGTCCGTGTGCGCAGGAGATCATGCGGGATCGTGCAAAGAAAGAGTTGCTCGACCTTGGCGTACCGGAAGCCACGGTTGCACAGTTCCTGAGCAGGGTGCCCATGGCGACCCATAACCAGCGCGGGCGTGGAACCATCTCCATCGAGGTGCATGACCGGTATGATGTCTCGCTCGAGAAACTGATCGATCTCATCGAGGACTCGATGAGTTCCTCGATATTTGAGCTGCTCAAGCGATCTGATGAGGCGTCGGTGGTCGATGCCGCGCACCGGAACCCGAAATTTGTGGAGGACTGTGTCCGCGCGATGGCGCGTTCGATCGTGGAGCGATTCTCGCACCTTCCTGATGATTCCCTGATCTCGATCAAGCAGATCAACGAGGAGAGCATTCACCAGCACAATGCGTGTGCCGAGCGGTGTGCCACGCTCGGAGAACTCAGGACAGAACTGACTGAGATGAATATAGTCTTCGACCAAAGCGTTTAAATCGATTCGGCGACATTATAACATTGTATATTAGTGGGGAGACCGAAATTGGGCGAAGCGACTCCGGTACCCATCAGGGTCAGAGACAGCATAGTACCTGTGCTGCAATCAATTCTCAAGCGGATCTCGAGAACCGGTGAGCTACGCCACCGGATAGCGACCTACTCAGCAGAGCCCGCAGTGTTCGGGGACTTGGGCGGGGGTGAAGACGGATATGGCTCCGAATACGATTCGCCGTTCGCACAGGAGGAAACAGAGAAGGAGAACGCGATCAGTGCCCTTATACAGTCGCAGCAGGAACTTGGCGAGGGGATTGGTGCAGCCAGGAAAGATATTCTGGCGGTGCAGGTGCAGATGGGCGATATCATGCGCGTCTTTTCGATGCTTACCGAAGCGGTCTATTACATGCCTGCGCCAGCAGAGAAAGCGGACTCGGAGGCGGTATTGCCAGAGACGATATCATCAGAGATCGATGCCCTCAAACGGCAACTGGAGGCAACCTGCACAGGACTGTCAAAAAACGGCGTAGCCATGCTGACAATGGAGACAAAGACAGATGGCACGGCTGCAAAAGTATCCAGGATCGAGCAGACACTGCCCGAACTGATCTCATCGCAAAGTGATTTTTCCAGCAAAATGAATGAACTGCTGGATTTGATCGACACGAACAGATCGGAAATAGCGAATCTGGCTGCGAACACCGAGCGTGTCGATTGTCTGTATGAGGGTTTCGATGACATGTACGAGATCGCTTTGGCACTGACCCGAGATGTCGGTGACACCATTGCCCGACTGGAGGAGGTTGAAGCAGGCGGTGCTGACGTGGTTGACGCTGCCCGCAGTGCCGGAGACGGGGTCGCCGAGGTGGAGATCATGCCACCGACCGCTTATGTGAAGCTGCAGTCCGTGGGAAACGAGGCAGATCATGTCAAGATCGCGATGGAGCTTCTGGACTTCCTGCTCAAGATGGTCGGACCCAATAATCTGCCAAGCATCCTTGATTATTATATCGAGATCGGATGGATCAGCGAAACCGCACGTCTCGATCTGCTTGCTTATGCAAGCGGTCTCGGATTCGCAGAGGAGAAGCCGGACTGGAAGATGAGCACAGAAGACCATCTGAAAGCTCTCTGGTTTATCGACCAGCTATGCGGGCATAAAACCGATAAAACCAGGCTATTCCGCGTGAATCATGAAATAGCAAAGATGTACAAGGGAATCGACGTGCTCTACGAGATATGACCCCCCCCAGCCTTGCAGATGCGAGATAAAACGCCTGTACCGATCAATCGCCTCGATCTGCTCTTTCGCGCTACCAAACCGATTATCTTCGATTCTGTGCTTTGTATCCCGCCACATCTTCCTGAAAATGTAGAAATACTCGGATAGGTCGAGGCGGTTCCCGAAAAGCACCTCATAATTCTCGATAACCGAGATTTTGATCTGCAGCGGGAGCAGTTCGAATATCCGGATGTCGTACACGGGTGGAGCCCTCTCGAGCAGACCTTTCCAGACCTCGGGTGCACCTGCTTCTGTCATTCATCCGGGTTATCACCGTGAGTATCGATGTCAGAGCGATTATTCGCTGTTTTGCTTGCGTATGAGCCGAAGATGACCACCTCGTAGTCTCGCAGGAATGAGAGGTCTGATTTGGTATCGATGCCGGCATCGGTGTCAGTCCGCATCCGGTTTAGCCTCGATGATTTCTATAA
>JAUWHQ010000019.1 GCA_030605805.1 Methanosarcinales archaeon
CGGTCTTGAGGCTGTGGTTTCAGGTAGCACGAACCCTGATATGGTCGGGATCGCAGGCGTGGTGATCGATGAGACGAGGAACACGCTGGTCATCAGCCCCTCCCTGACAGGAGTTTTCCACGGGAAACCGGACCGGTCTGATAGAGGAGCGTCAGGATTGCTGGCATCACCATCACCAGCGTCACCGGAAGGTGACAGCACCATCCCAAAACCATTATCAGGAGAGGACGACAAGATCGTCCCAAAGTCGCATACCACTTTTATCTTCGAACTGCCGGGCGGTGACCGGGTCAGGGTTGACGGAGGCTTGCTCGTGGCACGCCCCGAAGACAGAATTGCAAAGAAACATAAGAGCCGGACACCTACATAACAGATCATACATAACATACAATAGACAACGAGCAACTGAATCGCAGAACAGATACTAATCAAGAGGAATAATCGATGGCAAGAAATATTGGATTGGCGAACGTACCTATACCGTCTGACCAGTGCGAGGATCAAAACTGCCCGTTCCATGGCAGACTGCCGGTTCGAGGGCAGGTGCTGGACGGAGTCGTTATCAGTTCCAAGATGGACAGAACTGTGGTGGTTGAGCGCACTCATGAGAGAAAGATATTCAAATACGAGCGATACGAAAAGCGCAGTTCCAGGATTCATGCTCACAACCCACCGTGCTTGAATGCGAAGGAAGGCGACACTGTAAAGATCGCTGAGTGCCGCCCGATAAGCAAAACAAAATCTTTTGTGGTGGTGTCGGTAACATGAAGGGCATCCGGGCGTCGATGACACGCCCGCTTAACGCGGGAGCAAAGCTGAACTGTGTGGACAACACCGGCGCGAGGGTCGTTGGAGTCATCTCGGTTATTGGCTATCGCGGTGTAAAGAACCGGTATCCAAAAGCAGGCATTGGAGATATGCTTGTAGTGTCTGTGAAGAAAGGCACTCCTGAGATGCGCAGGCAGATCCTGCGGGCTGTGGTGATCCGGCAGAAGAAGGAATATAAACGCCCGAATGGTATGCGCGTATCGTTTGAGGACAATGCGGTGGTAATCACTGACGATGATGGCATACCAAAGGGTACCGAGATCAAAGGACCGGTCGCAAGAGAGGTGGCAGAGCGGTTCCCGAAGATAGCGTCCGCGGCAACGATCGTTGTGTAGTCTTCGGGTCAGTCTTTTATGGCAGTCCGGGCACTCTTTCGGTAAGGCTGGCGAAAGCATCGCCAGAGCCAGCCCTCTGACGTGATCACGTGCCTGTTTCCGATGTGTGAACAGCACGTGGTTTCGTTGTGGGCGTCTGTTCTGGTGAGATAGACCACAACAGGATCGCGATCACTGTTAATCTGTCTCTTAAAATTCACTAATTGAGGGGGCTGTACGGAGAGGTGGGTGCATGATTCTTGTGGATGGGGGTGTCTCGCAACATGTCTAATATTTAATAAACCTGTAGGCACATTCAAAGCCATAATGTCAAAAACCATCACGCTATCCGAACTCAACAAGTTACTCGGAGATGTACTTGAACTTCAGGACGTCGAGATCGAGGGTGAGATCGAGATCGAACTTGCCGCAGGCGGCGTCGATCAGGGACTGGCGCAAGCGGTTGGATCCGAGATTGCGCAGATTACGACGCGGCTTGGCAGCATCGCAGGCATGTTAGGCTATCCGGTCGAAGGGGCAGCACCCATAACACCCGCGCTGCCCGCAATTCCGCAGGAGTTGGTTCAGGCGTCGTTTGAGGTGGACCAGGTTCCGGAATGGAAACACACAATCGAGGAGGTGACGCTTGGTGCGACCTCGTCGGATGGTGGCACCCGGAAGAGTACGGTGACGCTCGGTGGTGAAAACGCGCTGCCATACTACTTTGACGCGCCGATGCCCCACCGAAACTACGTCTCCATCGACGTCTTTGACATGCCCATTACCATGGCGCGGGCTGTGCGCGTGAACTATGAGGACGTGCTCGAGGACCCTGCTGAGTGGGCAAAGAAGGCGGTCTCGATCTATGGAGCCGATCTGGTCACAGTCCACCTGATCAGCACCGATCCATCGATCAAGGATACGCCCGCGCGAGAGGCGGCGAAGGTGGTCGAGGACGTGCTGCAGGCAGTCGATGTCCCGATCATCATCGGAGGTTCTGGAAATCCTGATAAGGACCCAGAGGTTCTTGAGAAGGCAGCCGAGGTTGCCGAGGGTGAACGGTGCCTGATTGCTTCTGCGAACCTGAACATGGACTACCAGCGCATCGCAGCCGCCGCGAAGAGGTACGGGCACGCGATTCTTTCGTGGACACAGCTCGAGATCAATTCGCAGAAGGAGCTTAACCGAAAGCTGATGAAACAGTGCAATATCGAGCGTGAGGACATCGTGATGGATCCGACGACCGCAGCGCTTGGCTACGGTCTTGATTATGCATACTCAAATATCGAGCGCATCCGGCTTGCAGGACTCATCGGAGATCAGGAACTGAACTTCCCGATGTCGTCAGGAACCACGAACGCGTGGGGCGCAAGAGAGTCGTGGATGGTCGCCTCGCCGATCAAGGAGGATTCTGACTGGGGACCCCGTGAGTACAGGGGACCGATCTGGGAGATCTCGACAGGACTTGCGCTTGCGCTTGCAGGCGTCGATCTCTTCATGATGATGCACCCGACTGCGGTTCAGGTGCTGAGGACGGTGACCGGATACCTGCGCGGCAACGGCGGTGATGGTGGCAACGGTGACGCTGGCGCTGATGTTGCAAATATCATGGACTGGGTCGGCATGGAGATCGGGTGAGGCGAAACAGAGAACATAGCTTTAGTCCGGGTTCGGGTACGTTTTCAGATAACATCGATGTAATCTGTGCCGGTGCTGTGTTGGTGGCTTTGCGCCGCCGCCCATTTCCATACAATAAGATCAGACGACCGGTGAGCATTTTAAGAGTGTGAAGAACCAACCATTGAACGTGACCAGCGTAGACCCAGGCGACTTCGGAATCCTTGACGGGATCTCTGAAGTGATTGCAACGACGAGATCGGAATCAGGCACTCCGAATGCAGCGCCCATCGGCATCATCAGGACCCCTACCAGCGATCAGATTTGCGTGCGGCTCTTTTCAGGATCGCACACGCGGCAAAATGTTATTGAAACTGGTGAGATCGTCGCAAACATCATCCACGACCCGGTCATGTACGTGGAGTCCACATTCGGAGATCTCGATTCGGACACGTTCGAATATCCTGATAACATGGACTGCCCGGTCCTGAAACTCGCGAATGCGTGGCTGCTGTTTGAATGTGAACAGTCGAAAGGAAATCTCTTTGAATTGACTCCGGTCAGGGGGATGGTCCGCGATAGACCGCGTGTGTGCGTGAACCGTGGTTTTGGTGCGGTCATCGAATCGCTTGTACATGCCACGCGGTATCAGTTGAAGAAGGATCCGGGATATCTCGATCTGATCGGGCATTATGATAAGATTGTTCAGATATGCGGCGGCACTCGTGAAAAAGAGGCGATTTTGAAACTTAGGAAGATCATGGGGGGACTGCCGTGAAGTCAAAACTCGAATGCATCCCCTGCCTTCTGAGACAGTCGCTAAGCGCCGCAGGGATGGTGACTGACGACCCGGCAGTCCAGGAAAAGGTGCTGAAATCGGTGATGAGAGAGTTACTGGACGTGCCGCTTAACAA
>JAUWHQ010000191.1 GCA_030605805.1 Methanosarcinales archaeon
TCCTTCGAGATATCGAGCCTGATCTCGTCGAGGATCACGCCTGCGACCTCTGCCAGTTTATCGAGCGCACAAAGTTCGCTTTCGCCCTTCAGCCGGTGCGCGATCCTGCCAAGACCGCCGACATAAGCCTTCGCGTACGCTGGATTCTTGCCAAGCTCCGGAGTGCCTGTTATGATGGACGGCACCTCAAGGTCCTTGTAGAGCACGTATTTCTTATGGAGAAGGCAGTCCTCGAAGTTTCCGAACGTAAATACTGCAAGATCGTGCTCATCCGCCAGTGCTCGCTCCTTTGCCGATATCTGCGCGGTTCTTCGCCCGACGCCTCTTGCAAGCCCTACCAACGTTGTGTTTGCTCCGTGTCTGCGCATATACTCTGCCACATCACACGCGTGGTGCGGAAGATGCTGGTACGCAAGTGTTGGCGCGATCACGATGATGTCAGTGCCTGTCAGCGGTGCTCTTGTGATCTTGGCGCGGAGTTCTTTCGCCAGGTCCTCGACCATGGAGATGTCCGAATGCGGGCAGAGCATCTGGATCATGACCTCTGTCTGCATGAAATTGGTCTGGAGGATGTATCCGCCGAGGTCCTCGATTAATTCGATTACAAGATTGTGTTTGAAGACGCCGCCCTCGTACATGATCGGTTCAAGCATGATCAATCCTCCTTCAGCTCTTTCATCATATTATTTGCGCTTTCGATCCACTCTGCCTTTATGGGATCCTCTGATGCGACAAAGAGCATCTCTGACTCGGTAGAGACGTGGTGCCTCACCCGGAAGCCTTCGGGCGTGATCCTGAGCAGGGCATCGGCAAGCCTTGACGCGATCTCCCTGCGTGGATCGGCGATTATCATCCCTGCGACCGATTCTGCAACCTCGATCTTATCCTCAGTCGCTATCGCTATCGTCTTCTTGTCAGGTTGCGAAATGTTCTCACGCCCGTACTCTTCCACGAGGGTGCTTAACAGTGGAACAACATAACCCTCGTTGACGATTGCTATGAGCACCCCTTCAGCACTCGTCGTCCCTGTTGTGATATCTGCTATGTCTTTGATGCGAATAGGCGGAAGACCGGTCCGGATCAGTGCACAGAAGATGAAAACAGGCTCTTTCGGGTCGATATACATCCACAGACGTCCTAAAACCGTTGTTAGTTCCAGATCGGCGAGAACATCACGGGTCACCAATTCATACGACTCCGCACCGGTTTTATCCGGAGATTCGACCCTGAATATTTCGAGCGGTTTCATGTCATCTTCACCTTCGCCCCGACAACTCTCATTTCTCGATGAAACCCGATGACAGGAGCGCTGAACCTACAGCGCCGATCAACTGCGCGTGAGGTGGCACGATCACCTCTGCCTGAAGCAGTTCGTGCATCGCATGAGGCAGCCCCTCTATGAGGGCGGTTCCTCCGACCATGATCACAGGTTCCCTCACCTCGATCTCCTGAAGCTGCTGCTCAAAGACCTGCTCTGCCACGCTGTAGCAGGCTGCTGCTGCGACATCCTCATGGCGTGCGCCCTTTGATAGCGAGTTCACAAGACTCTGGATACCAAATACGATGCAGTAGCTATTCATCGAGATGTTGGATGCATCACCAGCAAGCGCGAGCTTGCCGAGTTCGGTGATGTCAACGCCGAGCCGCTTTGCCGTCATCTCAAGGAAACGCCCTGATGCGCCGGCACAGATACCACCCATCGTGAAGATTCCGGGAATTCCGTCGTGCACGGATATCGCCTTGTTATCCATCCCGCCGATATCGATCACGGTGGCAGCCCCCTTCTGACGGTCAGCAAGGTAGACCGCGCCCTTTGAGTTTACTGTGATCTCTTCCTGGACGAGATCGGCATTGAATGGCTTTCCAAGGAGGAATCTGCCGTATCCAGTGACGCCAAGTGCCTGAACCGCATCCCTCTCGACGCCCGACTCCTCAAGAGCGATTGAGTAAGCCTCCTCCGCGCTCTTAAGCACATCGGTGGAACCGACCCAGCCGAATCCGAGAATCCTGTTGTTCTCCATCACAACCGCCTTTGTCGTGGTCGATCCTGAGTCGATTCCTGCCGTAAGCCCGGTCTGTGTCTCACGTGCGAGCAGGCTGCGCCTCTTTGCAATTGTTGTTAACGCCTCCATCCTCGTAAGAAGCGTATCTGCCGTGGTGCGCTCGGTGTAAGAATAGCTGATCACCGGCAGCCCTGATTTCTCATGGATGTACCTGCGGATCTCGTTTCGGACGAGCGCGCCCTCTGCACACCTAAAACACGTTCCGATGAATACGGCGTCAGCGGTCGTGTGTCCCTCGACAACCGAGATTGCGCGGGCAAGCATCAGTTTGAGATCGGGACTCGTCACCTTGAGCCCGAACTTCGCCTCTGCCGATTCCACTTCCTCGAGATCGATGTCAGGGAAGATGATCTTCGCGCCAACCCGCTCTGCTGCCGACTCGATCTCGCCCTGAATTCCTGTGTACTCGGAGCCGCACGATATCTGCGCTACCTCAATTTCACTCATTCTTCGCCTCCTCTGTCCCCTTGAGCCCTTTCAAGAATTCGGATATCCGGTACACAAAGTCCTTTGCCGCATCATCCGATGTCGGGTAATCCAGTTCGAGAATCGGGACCTGCTTTGCGCGGATCAGGAATCCCACGAGTTCACTTGTTCGCTGGCAGCCCATGCACCCGAATCCGATCGGCGCATCCTCGACAAGGATCGCAGCCTCTGCGCCCTCAAGGAGCGGGTCAAGGAGCGACATGCGCCCGCGAACGCCCGCGGGGACCTCAACAGCCGCGTACTTGAGCCCGATCTTCGGATCCTCAGGCGTGATGTTCAGCGGCGGAGAGTCGATTCCTGCCGTGGTCACTTTTTTTCTGATCTCCTGCATGACCGCAAGCGGCTTGTGACCGAAGCGCTCGACGAGATCATAGAGGATCAGACTGTTACTGGGATAAATGAAGATGTTCGCCATATTTTCGCCTCATTGACATGTCATGCTCGATTGTGGCGATTCTGGTATATGAATATATCTGCGTATCGGGACTGCCACGCAACGCCGCGGCGGTTGAATCACCAGCCTTCGATCCATTCCATGACTTTTCCCCGTATCAGTTGGATGATAGATCAGATAATTCCCCCCTGCCTCCGCGCATACCAAGCTGCTGTCCCTGAGCATTCGGATGCGGTCGGGGTTTCAAAAGGGCACGCCTGCTTGCTGTCCCACTACATGAGCCTCGATCAGATTGGTGGTTCCGGCAGAGAATATGGGCACGCCTGCCGTGAGCACCACCCGGTCGCCGGTCTCCACGAACCCGGCATCCATCGCAGACTGTATCGATGCCGCGACCATCTCGTCGGTGTTCTCGGTCACAAGCGGGATCATGAGCGGTACAACACCCCATACAAGCGCAAGTCTGCGGAATGTTACCTTGTCAGGCGTGATTGCAATGATCGGCGTTTCAGGGCGGTACATCGAGACGACCCCTGCGGTGCTTCCCGAATACGTGGTGGTGATGATCGCCGCGGCACCCAGATCGTGTGCAAGCTGGCACACGGCATGTCCGATTCCCTGCTCGATTGAGAGCGA
>JAUWHQ010000194.1 GCA_030605805.1 Methanosarcinales archaeon
TCCGAGGCACAGGGACTCACCGACACAGCGCAGGAACTGATGAACAATCTCGAGCGGTTCACGGTGCGAGAGACTGAGGCTGTGGTATAGGAGGACGGGTTATGTACAATACCAATATTAAGGCTCGGGAGATCTATGCCAAGCAAACCGCTGATGCCGTGAGGAAACTCTCTGTCAGTATGGATGAGGTTGCACGTATATCAGAAGAAAGTGCATCCACCATCAAGCAGGATTCCTTTGCGGCGCAGCAGCAGGCAGCTACGGTACAGGAGTTGACATCCGAGATCTATGAGCTTGTTGATGTGACACAGGAACTGGTGGACGAACTCAGCAGGCTCACGGTGCAAGGGACTGTGGCTGTGGTATTGGAGGACCGGAATCATGGATGAATCATCGTCTGATGAAGCGATACTTGTCGTCTTCACGCTTGCTGAGGGGCTCTATGGGGTCAAGGTCGAGCAGGTGCGTGAGATCACGAGTATGCGTGATACAACACCGGTGCCGAACGCACCGTACTATGTGAATGGTGTCACCAATCTCAGGGGTCAGGTCACCACGGTGACCGATCTCAGGAGAAGATTCGGACTTGATGAAAAGGAACGCGACGATAACACACGGATCATCATCGTCGAGCCCGATGGCATTCCGATCGGCATGGTCGTGGACTCGGTGAGCGAGGTACTGCGGATGCCGTCAAAGGATATCGAGCCGGTGCCTGACCTCGTGACTGAGTCAGGCAGCAGTGGCATCGATGCTGAGTACATCAGGGGCGTCGGCAAGCTGGGTGATGGGAAACTGCTGATCCTGCTGGATCTCGAGAAGGTGCTTACAGCGGTAGCGTCGTAGGGATCGGGTTAAAGCCGCGGACTCGTGAGGGTCCGTGGTTTTTTGTTTTTTCGTTCATCCGCATATCATATTCACGGATCGTTCTGCTGGATACAACTGTTACATCTCCTAACCTGACAGAGACGTTTGAATAGCAAGAGGGGTGAGAAAGTGGGAAATACAAACAAAAAGGAGATGGAATACGGCAGAAATTTGGTAGAATGCGATGAAAACCCGGTAAGGCATGGTGAACTCTATATTGACCCCGGATTTTTTGAGAATTGGGATAAAGAACTTGAACTTCTAAATAAAGGGAAAGTGGGAAGAAAGTTTCAGTTCCCTACTCAATTCATCCGGTTTTTGATGCTCATGCACATCCGTTTCCACCTCTCCTATCGCCATCTGGAAGGATTCCTGGAAGAGCTTTCCCAACTTGTTCCTGAAGTGAGGGTGACTGATTACACAAACATATATAAGCGTGGGACAAAGCTCCAAATTCTAATATCAAGCGCCATGGAAGAGGGTGAGGAACCCATCATCATTGCGATAAACTCCTCCGGAGCAAAGATCGCGAATCGTAGAGAGTGGATGGGGGAGGCATGGGAGGACATGGATTGGATCAGGGTTCATCTATCCGTGAACATGGAGACAAATGAGATCGTGTCTCTGGAAAGAGTCACAGATGAAACCGTTGAAGATGACGTAGCATTTAATGATATTATAGAGGATGCAGAAGAAAACGTAGGTGAAGGAGAGATTAAGAAGCGAGATGAGGCGATTCTTGTCGTCTTCACGCTCGCCGATGGGCTGTATGGGGTCGATGTCAGCCAGGTGCGCGAGATCACGAGTATGCAGGAGACCGCGCCTGTGCCGAATTCGCCATACTATGTGGACGGCGTCATCAATCTCATGGGGCAGGTCACCACGGTGACCGATCTCCGGAGAAGATTCGGGCTTGATGAGAGGGAGCGGGATGATAACACACGGATCATCATCGTCGAGCCCGAAGGTGTGCCCATCGGGATGGTCGTGGATTCGGTGAGTGAAGTGCTGCGGATGCCGGCAGATGATATCGAGCCTGTGCCCGACCTTGTGGTCGCCGATGCAGACTATGTGAAGGGCGTTGGCAAACTGGGTGATGGCAGGCTCCTGATCCTGCTGGATCTGGAGAAGGTGCTTGCGGCGTCGTAGGGATGGGTTGAAGCCGCGGGTCGGGAGGGGGCCGCAGGGGTTTGATTTTTTTGTAGTCTGGATTCGTGCTCTGATACGCTTTACCAAAAATCGACACCGGGAGATGGCTGCGCCGCTCATGGTGCAGACACGAATAGAACAAATTCCACAAAATGGCATGGATGTTTGTCATGCGTTTAGCCACTACAAAAATCATCCAGATCAAATACAAAAAACCCTTCTGCCCTTATTCTATCTTTTCCCCCAACCTTTTTCGCAATAATCCCAAAATATTCCTTCCTTGCCCCGGTCTCCCATTGCACAAACCTTGATTTTTCTTTTACTCCATTCAGAACCTCAATCGCATCTCTTTCGCTTAATTCTTTCCACTTGCATTCAATAAACATTATTTCTCTGGATTTATCATTTAAACCAACAATATCGATCTCATACACATTTTTTCCTCTGGGCGCATCTTTGATCTTACCCCACTGCCGCCCCATCCTGCTAAAAGAAAATGGCAGTTTTTTTATGGTTTCCGGTTTCATCATAAAATCCCTGGCGATATTTTCAAATATGGTACCAACAAAAGAGTTGAAATCTTTTTTTATCACCTGCATCACCTTGTCAGGATATCCATACTCTATCTCTGTTTTGTTCGGGTGCACATATCTGAAATAAAACCTGAAAAAATTATCTTTTATGAAGTATCTCGTCTTCTTGCTTCTTTCAGATTCGGTTACCGGATGTTCTTTTCCTACAAGTTCAAGTCTCATCAACGTGCCAACATACTTGGGAAGATCTTTCTGGGGTACCTTCGAATAATCGGAGATCTCGACGAGACGGGTTTTGCCTTTTGCGATAGCCTCGAATATAGAAATATATAAATAGTACTCCCTCAGCTCTTCTTTCAACAACGTTTCTGCTTCTTCGTACAAAATTTCGCCTTTTGTTAAGATATGTTCTCTTATATTTTCAAAGACGTTTTTTCCAGGATCGAATTCAAGGAGATAAAGGGGGATCCCGCCAAGAACGCTGTAAAATTCAACGGCTCTTTCAGCATCGATTCCATGGTAAAATTCCTGTATGTGATATGCTTTCAGGGACTCCAGTTTCCATTGACCCGTCCTCCGTCCGTACAACGGTGACTTTTCCGAAAGCGCGCCTTTTACCATCATCGAAACGGATGAGCCGCAAAGGATCAGCATAATATTCTCATTTTTCAGGCATTCATCCCATATCACCTGGAATACAGAGGGTATCGTGTCATCCCGTTCTATAAGGTATGAAAATTCATCAATTACAATTACGTATCTTTTGGACCCGGTATGGCGAACCAGATACCTGAAAAGATCGTAAAAATCCCCCACACGCGGCGGGATGTCGTTGAAATGGTCTGCTGCCTTTTCAGCAAATCGTTCCAGATTCAACAAGGTCCCCCTTCTATCAGCAAGAAAATAAAGCGCGTTTTTATCATCGCAAAACTGTTTTATCAGTTCTGTCTTCCCAACTCTCCTTTTACCATAGATAACTACAAATTGGGCGCCTGATGCATCGAATTTTCTTTCAAGGAAATCAAGTTCTGTTCTTCGATTGATAAACCGGATCATAAAGATTATCTTGTAGATCCGGTTATTTAACCTTATGGGTGCTTCCATTTAAAGGTCACCCGGATCCACGGTGACCGATCTTCGGAGAAGATTCGGACTGACAGAAAAAGAGCGGGATGATAACACATGGATCATCATCATCGAGCCTGAAGGTGTTCCCATCGGCATGGTCGTGGACAAAAGTCGAGCGAGGTGCTGCGGATGCCGGCAAAGGATATCGAGCCGGTGCCTGACCTTGTGACTGAGTCAGGCGGCAGTGGCATCGATACCGAGTGCATCAAGGGCGTCGGCAAGCCGGGGGAGGGGGAACTGCTGGTCCTGCTGGATCTCGAGAAGGTGCTTGCAGCGGCAGTGTCGTAGGGATGGGTTGAAGCCGCGGACTCGCGGGGTGTGAGTCCACGGGATTTTATTTTCCATAACCTGATCTCACACCCCAATCTCTCTGATAAGAGCTGCCCAGTTGATTATTTCAGCACCAATATCGTTGAGATGCAACAGTTTTGAATCCTCTGTGAGCAAGTTTCCAACGGTACACGATTGCGCCAGGATCACTGCATCGAAAAAGTCAAGTCCGAGCAATATGAACTCATTGAACATCTTATCATCCATTGACCTATATCCGTGTATCACGACTTTTTCATCAGCGGACAAAACAGATAACCCCTCGTTGAATCTTTTGTTAACGTCAGACCGTTTTTCACCTATCTTTAGACTTTTAGCCTTTGCTTCGATGATGGAAATCTCGCTTAGATGAATCTTATCCAATGATTTTATGACTTCTTTATACCTGGTTCTGGAAAATCCTTTTACATCTATGTCAAGATAGAAAAACGGCATGACATAAGTCGTATCCAAGTATAACTCTCGAAACTTCATATTATCTCTCTAATAGCTCTTTTTCTAATATTTCCCGCTCTTTTTTGATATCATCTTCGCTTACAGTTGTAATCGCATCTTCTTCCAATAAATCGATTATCGTTTTTCGCTTCTCTAAGATGATCTTTTCACCTTTCACCACCGCAGTGAATTCATTTCCATGGTGCAGACCTATCTGTAACCTCATCTTCTTCGGAGTGTACAATTCTCCCCTTTTTCCAACCTTCACCACATACTCTGCCATTTTATTTCCTCCGAAGAAGATCGACTTTCTGAATACTTGAACTTATCGGCATATACTTGCTTGTCTTTACGCGTGAGATAATAAACGTCATCGAGCCCGGGGGGCGTTCCGATCGGTATGGTCGTGGACCCCGGTCGAGCGAGGTGCTTGCCGGATGCCTGCAAAAGATACCCGAGCCGGTGCCCGAACTCGTGACTGAGTCAGGTGGCAGTGGCATCGATGCCGGGTACATCAAGGGCGTCGGCAAGCTTGGGTGACGGGCAATTGCTGATCCTGCTGGATCTCGAGAAGGTGCTGGTGGCGTCGTAGGGATCGGGTTGAAACCGCGGACTCGCATGGGGTTGAGTCCGCGGGGGTTTTATTTTCTTTCTCTCCGAAAGCTACTCTTCGGAATTCGGTACCGATTTCGAGATCTTTTCTATCGATAAATTTTGAACCATCGTTCGCAAAACAGACCCCGCGACCCAATCGGAAATAGTCAATCTCTCGCTGGTTCCTCGTTGAACCAATATCTTCCTGTCGAGCAATGATGCTTGTTATCTTCTTATGCGCCTTCATATAGATTATTGCATCTCTTTGTCGTTCATCTAACCCAAATGTATCGGATACTCCTCATTGGGTTTTGATTTCCACAAGGTAACAACCAGACTCGTTTCGTAAATTTAAACTCCGGTTCTGGCAGCCCCCGGAGAGCGCACCATAAATTCATACACCCTCAAACCATCCGATCATCTTCCTGACACCATCCTCAAACCCGACCTCTGGCTCAAACCCGAGTTTTCGAATCCGGGTGATATCGGCATACAGCGTATTCACGTCGCCAGCCCATGTTTTGCCGCCGTAACGTATCTCAGCCTCAGGCGAGATGATCGAGACCATCAGCTCGGCAAGTTCCTTGATCGATGTCGGGCTGCCGCCGGCTGCATTGTACACCCCGCGCCCATGCCCTGCCACCAGCACAAAAGCGTCAGCCATGTCAGAGACGTAGCAGTAGTCCCTGATCTGCTCGCCTGTGCCAAGAACCTCAAGAAGCGACGGATCCCTCCGCAGTTTCTGTATGAAGTCATACATCACATATCTCGGCTGTCTTGGTCCGTAGGTGTTGAAGATCCGTATCGCTGCAAAGTCGATCCCGTAAGTCTCCTTGAATGCGAATCCACACCGTTCGCCTGCGAGTTTTGAGGCGCCGTAGGGTGAGATCGGCTGCAGCGGATGACCCTCGTCAATTGGCGTCCGAATCGGCTCGCCATATACGGCTGCCGTTGACGCATACACAATCTTTTCCACATCTGAAACCCGGCATGCCTCAATTACGTTAAATGTGCCGAGTGCGTTCGTCTCAAAGTCGTATCTCGGATCTTCTGTCGAATGTGGCACCGATGCATTCGCGCCGATATGGAATACCACATCGATATCTGCCTCCTTGATTGTTCTTTTGACCAGACCTGCATCCCTGAGATCGCCTTTCACATATACGGTGTTTCCTGGCAGGTTTGTTTCCTTTCCTGTACTGAGGTTGTCCAGTGCCGTTACCGCGCACTCGCCAGCGAGCCTGTCGACTATGTGGCTTCCTATGAACCCAGCCCCGCCAGTCACCAGAACGTTCTTTCCTTTGATCATGATATCTGAATCCGGGATTGGTTGTCACTCATCATATATCTTTACATCAACCACCACATGCACGACCCCGGGCGCATATTTCTTGACGGTGCGCCGCCCGATTATGTCCGCGCTGCGCCCGCACTCCTGCGCCGCGTCTTTGATGCGCCGGATCGGTCGCTGGTATGTTAGCGCTTCAGGCGTACCCTCGTGGTAATGTATTATGCCGCCAGATCTCGCCGCAAGCAGCCCTGACACGAGTTGTTCGTGCGTAACATTGAGATAACCCAGGATCACCCGATCTGCGACGTTCTCCGGGGATTTGATTGCACAATCACCATGCACCGGAAGAACGACGTCCCCTACCCTGTTGATCCTGATATTCTCCCTGAGATAGTGATATGCAGCCGGGTTGAGTTCGATTGCAATAACCCTTTTTGGGTGCGAATGAACCGCGATCTGGATCGAAAAATAGCCGATGCCGGCAAACATGTCCAGAACAACCTCGCCATCACACATTTCACTCAGCCGCATCCTTTCTGCGAGATTCCCCTGCGAAAACATGATCCTGCTCGCATCGAGCCTGAAGTAGCACCCGTTCTCCTTGTGGGTGGTTTCTGTTTCGGGCTTGCCTGCAATCACCTCGCAGATCGGCTCACGAAAGCGTCCTGTAACGCCCCGGTTCCATAGCACGGTGCTGCACCTCGGATACATCGCAAGGAGCGCATCCCCGATCGCGTTTGTCTGGTGTTTCAGCGCGTCCGGGATGCTGACAAGGATCACGGTGCCAAGAATCTGCCAGCCACGCGGGAGCAGTTTTGCCTCTTCAGGGGGCAGGCGGAGAAGGTCGCGGAGGTGTTCCATAAGCTTAACCTCATGGAGTGTTCGGTGATAAAGGTAGCTTGGTCTGGCATCTGCAAAAACATCCATCCAAAACACCGAGAGGAGACTCCTGCCAACAAACATTATTTACACAACCGGACAGATACCTATAATATCCACATCGGTCCTGGACTGGACGTCTGACCCGGGGAACCGTCCCCACAGAAAAGAGGATAAAAATACCGAAGAGTTGAAATAACGTGCTTCGTAAGACGCTATATCATGGATACGAACGTTTACTGACCGATGAGGTCAAGAAACACGGTGTGCCGCGCCACATCGCTGTGATCATGGATGGGAATCGCAGATATGCGGATCGTGTGCGCATTATGCGGTATTACGGGCATATCTATGGCGCCAGAACCACAGAGCAGTTCCTTGAGTGGTGCTGGGAACTCGGGATAAGGCAGACAACGATCTATGCATTCTCAACCGAGAACTTCTCACGCTCCAGACCTGAGCGTGCAAAGATATTCGAGATCATCACCAAAAAACTCGACGAACTCGCGGATGATCCTCGCACCCACGAGAGGCGCATGAGGGTTTCGGCGATCGGCGAGGTGCATCTACTGCCCACCTATCTTCAGGATGCGATAATGCGTGTGGAAGATGCTACCCAAAGCTACGATGGAATCCATCTCAACATTGCGGTCGCTTACGGCGGACAGCGCGAGATTCTTGATGCGGTGCAGGACATGGCTCGCAAGGTCCGGGAGGGCAAACTGCGGACTGACGAGATCGATGAATCGGTCATCTCACGCCATCTGTACACAAACGGCGTCGCTGACTCGGATGTCGATCTGATCATACGAACCGGCGGCGACATCCGCACCTCTAACTTTCTCCCGTGGCAGGCGAACGGAAGCGAGTGTGCCGCCTATTTCTGCGCGCCGTTCTGGCCCGAGTTTCGGAAGATCGACTTTCTCCGGGCGATACGGGTCTATCAGATGCGGGAGCACGAACAAAAGCAATCCGCACTGACCAGAACCGCTAATATGCTTGCAGCATGTGGATCGGCTGAGCTGGATGATGTTATCGGTCTTTTCAGGGGCGCTGTCAGGTATGGTCTTCTCTGCAGGTCGCGATAGTCATGACCATCGGCGCGTTCAGGAATAGGGAGCGGGAGTTGTGGAAAAAGCGTCGTTCTTGGATGCCTATCCATTTATGGGGGGGTCCGTGGTTTCCGGTTGGTGGTGGTCGGAACACAGAAATTGGTTAATACCGTACACAGATAAGTTTGCATGACTGCCCGTATCAACCAACACCTTCGGATGCAGAAGAGTTCGCAGAACACCCCTATACCCCGTCAGTTTTCTCTTCCGATAACATTAAGAGGACGCTGTTGCATGGCAGAAGGGATTACCGAACATCCGATAGACATAGAGGGGATTTTTGAGGTTCAAGGTAAGTCATGAAAATTAGGACACTACCCAAAATACGAAAGATAGATATAGATTTAATCAACCAGATCAAACTCTTCCAGCCGAAACTGCCTTTGCACACACTGCTCACCCGGTATCTCGACCGGATACACGCCTGTGAGACAGCCAAGACAGAGATCGCTCGCAGGAATCCCTATCGCCTCGACCAGCCCGTCGATGCTCAAGTATCCGAGCGTTTCTGCGTGAATCGCTGTTTCTATCTCCGATACGCTCTTTTGCGATGCGATCAACTCCTCTCTCGTGGGCATATCGATGCCAAGATAGCACGGGGTTTTGATCGGCGGGCTTCCGATCCTGACATGCACCTCTGATGCGCCTGCCCTGCGCACCTTATCGACGATCCTTCGCGAGGTGTTCCCGCGCACGATGCTGTCGTCGATCAGCACCACTCGCCGGTCAGCGATGTTCGGCTTGATCACGTTTAATTTCAGTTGAACCGCTTTCTTCCGCACGACGTCAGACGGCATGATGAAGGTGCGCCCGACATAACGGTTCTTCATCAGAGCCTCGATGTATTCGATGCCCGATTTCTTTGAGTATCCAATCGCGGAGGTGATGCCTGAGTCAGGTACCGGTGATATCATGTCCGCATCCACCGGGTGCTCGCTTGCCAGCCGCTCTCCGATCTTCAACCTGACATCGTAGACGAGTTTACCATCAATTATGGAGTCAGGGCGTGCAAAATAGATATATTCGAAGACGCAGTGTGCAGTATTCTTTTGCTGGTATATCTGGTGGCTCTCTATCCGGTTACCGGTGATCACCAGTGCTTCGCCCGGGCACACATCCCGTATGAACTCGCCATCATGCACATCGATCGCCACACTCTCGCTTGCCACGATGTAGCCGGACCCGCCCTCTGATTCGACCCTTCCGAGGCAGAGCGGTTTGAAGCCGAGCGGATCTCTTACAGCGATCAGGATGTCGTTTAGCAACATCACAAAGGAGTAGGAGCCAACAAGCCGCCGCATCAGTCTGCGCACCGCCTCCACGATGTTGTTCCGCATCAGGTCCTTCACAAGCAGGTGTGCGATGACCTCGGTATCCGAATCAGAGAGGAAGATTTGCCCCATCCGCGTCAGTTCGAGGCGTAACTCTTCCGAATTGACAAGATTCCCATTGTGGGCAATCGCAATCGTCCCGCCCCTGAAATTAATCGTCAGGGGTTGTGCGTTCTCGAGTTCTGATCCGCCGCTGGTCGAGTACCTGACATGCCCGATCCCAACGCTGCCCGGAATCGACAGCAGATCGGTCTTCTTAAAGACCCATGGCACGATGCCCATGCCCTTGATCGACCGCGTGTTGCCCTCGTGTGCAACCGAGATGCCAGCCGATTCCTGCCCGCGGTGCTGGAGCGCGTACAGGGAGTAATAGATCGGAAGCGCGGCTTTCTGCCCGGTAAATGAGGCGCCAACCACACCACATGCTTCATTCAAGCGATATCACCAAATCGATTGATCTCTGGTAGTTTATAGCACTTTGATGACCCAATTCCATAAAAAGACCATCCACCCCAATTAAGCCACTTACCCTACTACCCTGATCGTCCTTTCTCTTTCCACCTGTAATCTCGCATCTTTCTCGATTTACCAAAGCCACATGAGACGCAGACCTTCTTTCTCTTGTGATACGAGACGCTACCACACCGTCTGCACCGTATATGCGTCTTCTTCTGACGTTTGCCCATCGAGGGCGTTCCTTTCGACATTTTTTATCACCGTTAACCTTAGGGGGAAACATATACCACATTGTCGCCACGAACAATAACTGTTCCGATGCTGCGCACCGCCTCACCGTCAACGAGTTCCTCGGCATCGGTGAGCGTGAGGTTCATGTGGATGTCATAACCCTGCAGCGTCCCGCGAAATTCACGAGAACCCTTCAATCGGACTAAGACTGGCATATCCAGCACATCATTCAGTGTATCAAGCGGTCGATTTCCCATTTAGTAAATCTCCTTTGGATGAGCATTACGATATGCTTGACCGATGGATATACTTAAATGTATCCTGTGTTCGGCAGGTAGGACTGGTGAGGCGGGCAATAGCGTGGCGGAACCGGTAGAGCCGGGCAGGCGTTCGCAAATCCGAATGATTAATCACGGATGGGGGCAAGGTGTCGTTATGCAACCCGATCGATTCACATTAAAAGCACAGGAAGCGATACAGAACAGCCAGACGATCGCTTCTGAGTATAATCATCAGTACATCGACTGCGAGCACCTCCTGCTTGCGCTGCTCCGGGAGAAGGACGGTCTTGCACCGAGGATCCTTGCGAAGATGGACATCTCGCCAGAATTACTGATAGGAAAACTCGAGCAGCACCTCGACGAACAGCCGCAGGTATCAGGCATAACCGAGATCCACATCACACAGCGGCTGAACAGCGCGCTCACCTCAGCAGAAAAGGCTGCAAAGAAACTGAAATACGATTACATAAGCGTGGAGCACCTCTTGCTTGCAATCATCGATTCGGAAGGTGCGTGTGGGAGATTCCTCCGCGAATCTGGGGTCACTGAGGACCGGCTGCTCGATGCACTCCGCGAGGTCAGGGGGAGCCATAGAGTAACGTCGCAATCACCAGAATCGACTTATGAGGCTCTGCAGCAGTACGGAATCGACATGACCGCGCTTGCCCGGGAAGGGAAGCTCGATCCGGTCATCGGGAGGGACGATGAGATCAGAAGGACGATTGAGATCCTCTCCAGAAGGCGAAAGAACAATCCAGTGTTAATCGGCGAGGCAGGCGTTGGCAAGACTGCTATCGTCGAGGGGCTCTCACAGAGAATCGCAAATCAGGATGTTCCCGAGGGCTTGAAGAGCAAGAGCATCATTGCGCTTGACATGGGCGCGCTTCTGGCTGGCGCAAAGTTCAGGGGCGAGTTTGAGGAGCGGCTCAAAGCGGTCTTGAAGGAGATTGCGGACTCTGAGGGAGAGGTCATCCTCTTCATCGATGAACTGCACACCGTTGTCGGGGCTGGCGCTGCCGAGGGCTCGATGGATGCGAGCAATCTGATGAAGCCGATGCTTGCGAGGGGTGAACTCCACTGCATCGGGGCAACGACGTTAAATGAGTACCGGAAATACATCGAGAAGGATGCTGCGCTCGAACGGAGGTTCCAGCAGGTCCTCATTGAGGAGCCTGATGTCGAGGATAC
>JAUWHQ010000100.1 GCA_030605805.1 Methanosarcinales archaeon
GTCCCGCCTTTGATCAGGTTTCCCGGGATCAGCCGGATATCGATATCGCCTTCGCCGGTGTCGTGGCACAGCACATCGGTGCCGTGCAGGTGTCCGCCAGTGACAACAGCCGCCCTGCATCCGAGATCAACGATTGCCGCAGCCGCGCGTTTTGCATCCACAGTATCCCGAATTTTGATGCCTGTGATTGCTTCTGCCTCAAACACGTTCGGCGTGACCACCGTTGCTGCCGGGATCAGTTCTGAGATCATCGCGCTAAGCGCATCCTCTGTCAGCAGAGATCCGCCGGCTTCCGCGCTCATCACAGGATCAAGCACGAAAGGAATGCCATCAACGCCACTGATCTGGCTTGCAACGAGACGAACGATCTCTTTTGAGGACAACATCCCGATTTTTACGTAATCAATGTTTATATCATCGAGCACCGCACGGATCTGACCTGCGATCACATCTTTCGGGAGATCAAATACGCTCTGCACCCCAAGCGTGTTCTGCGCGGTGATCGAGGTGATCGCGCAGGCGCCGTACACGCCAAGTGCAGCAAACGTCTTCAGATCAGCCTGAATGCCTGCACCGCCGCCAGAGTCGGAACCGGCGATGGTTAACAAGGTTCGTGTGCGCCGTTCATGCACAAGCCCAACACCCCGGTCAACATCTCATTCATCTCTCATTCAGCTCTCAATCATTGCCCGAAAAGGCTATCGCGGCATCGATCGAATCAACGCCGTCCAGCCATTCGGCGACCAGCCCGTCCGGCACATCAAAGAGGATATCTGGCATCGATTCGCCGCCAAGCACCCGTGCACCGACCATGCCGAGGTATTCGAGCGCCTGCTCTGGATTGTCGCCCTCAATCTCGATTGCGCTCTTGATCAGCTTGATAAGCGGCATCTTTTTGTCATACGTGCCCTGTATGTTGTATTCGCACGAAGCAAGCGCGCAGATCAGCGAGGACTGGAGCGATTTGATCATCATGTCGGTATCCTCGTTGATCGGGGCGACCTCGCGCAGTACAATCTCGCTGATGCTTGAAATCGCATGTAACGCGTCGTCTGAAGATATTTTCTTCTTGTTGTGCCCATGAACAACCTTCAGGCAGGAAAGTACAACATCATCCATCATGCCGACGAATACTGCTGTATCACCGTCAGATTCATCATTTATCTTGAATTCACTCTCTTTCACATGGGAAATCCAGTTGTCCCACCGTTCTTCTGTATAATACTGGATTTCCTTCTTTTTATCGTTCTTTTTCATGACGATCACCTTTTTGTATTTCCATTATCTTCATATTCATCTTCATTTTTGATGGCATCCGTCCCTCTATATACATCTCGTTCGGGTTTGGTTATTAGTCTTAACCTTACAATAACATGATATGAAATTGTAATTAAAGATAGTTACAGCCAACCCGGGGATTTGTATGAGTACGAAACAAAGCATGGAACAAACCGATCTTCTGTACAGGAATATGCGGTGGCAGGCGCTCTCGCAGAACGTGCCTGCGGCACTGAAACAGATTGGTGAATTAAGAACGATCATATCAGAGCACCGTGCCAGCGAACTTGATGTATCTAAACTGACATCCGATCTGATCGTTGCCCTGACAGAGACAGACGACGCGGGCATCTTAAGCGAGGCAACCGGGGTGAGTAAGCAGTTTTTGGCGAAGATAAGAGCGGATATTGCCGATTTTTCAACCGAGCAGTTGCCAGTACTCTTTGCGTCGTTGCAGCTCTTTGCTGTGGAACCTGGGCAGTACGGGTTTGAGACCGTCGAATATCCGGATTCGGATCTTAACCGGATAACCGGCAGGTACGGCAGGCAGGATCCTGAGTATCTTGAGAAGAAAGAAACGTACCGGAAAGCGCAGGATATGCTTGCGGATGCGAAGCATCTGCGCGCTCTGGCTATATCCGCGCTCTTTTCGTTCTTCGAGAGGGCGGAATTCCTCCCGATAAATGATTATATTAGGGACGAACTCTTCCCGATGATTGCTGCGCTCAACGATGATAAGCGGTACAGACCGTTTCGAACGTCGCTTGCCGCCAATATCGCTGATAAGTTGTATCGGTTCGCGCAGCGGACAGACGACCCGGCATTGGCAGGACTTCTTCATGGATTATTCGACAAAAAATACATAAAATTCGGGACATCCGGGTTCAGGGCATTTGTGAACAAGGATTTTGTCCAGAGAAGGTCGGACTTTGTAACTGCTGCGATATGTGGCGATCTTGAGACCTCTCAGGATAAGGGCGGCAGGGCTGTGGTGATCACCTACGATACAAGGATCGGGGCGCGGGAATTTGCGCTTGAGAGCGCACGGGTCTTTCTTGCGCGGGGCTTTCCTGTGCGCTTTGCAGAGGAGCCGTCGCCCACTGGTGCGCTCGTGTACTGGCTCCGCGAAGAGGAGCACGGAGAGGCAGCCGGCGGCGAGAACATGACTCCGAGCCACAACCCGCTCTCGACGCAGGGGCAGCGCTGGAACATGGAGAACGGCGATGTTGCCCCGACATCGGTCACCGACCGCATCGAGAGAGAAGCAAACATCATCTGCACGAGGGATCCTGAAATCGAGAAATACGACCTGAAACAGGCACAGTCCGAAGGCAAGTTTGTTTACATCAATATGAGGGAGAAGTATGTGGCGTGGGTCGCCGATTTCTTACGATCGCAGAAGCTTGACCGACTCCTGAAAGATTTTTACTCAAAACCCGGTCACAGGTTCATCCACAACGCCATGAACGGCGTGGCAAGAGGCTACATCCCCGAGATCTTCGGAAACCTCGGGATTCCCGCTGAATCGGTCTTTCCGATGGACTCGGAGAAGGACGATCTCCTTGGGCTGCGGTTCTATGCCAATCCTGAGGAGCAATGGCTGCTTCCGACAAAGGACCTGCTGAAACAGGTCGGAGCCATCTTTGAGTGCGCAAACGACACTGATGGAGACCGGTGCGGCGGAATCCTTGATGAGACCGGGTTTACTAATCTGAACAAGCTCCTTGCCATGCTCTGCGACTTCACAATCCGGGGGCTTGGCTGGGAGAACCATATCGTGATACGCACAGGAACCACGTCCACCGCAATCGATGATGTGGTGCGGGCGCTTGCGGGCAAGTATGATATACCGACGCCCGAATGGGACCGGGTCAACTCGCTGGTGCAGCATCCGTTCTATCATATCAAACGAATAATGGATGGTAGCGATACCGATCTCGAATACGTGCTGAACCTGCACAAGTTCCCATGTATCGACACCGAGGTCGGATTCAAGTATATCTCGGCGGCGATGAAGAAGTACGACCTGCCCGCGGCGGTCGCAGGCGAGGAGAGCGGCGGCTTCACGATAAAAAGGTTCCCTGACAAAGACGGGATCATCGGGATATGTATGATCGCTTCCATGATCGCATGGCACGGTAAGCCTCCGGGCGAGATATGGAAGGAGCACACAGAGACATACGGTGAAAAACACGATGTGCGTCTCGATATCTGGGCTCCGAATACTCCTAAGGAAAAGATAATCAATTCGTGGCTTGACAATCCGCCTGAGTCCATTGCGGGACAGAAAGTGCTCTGGGCTGGTGGCACGTACCATGACAAGGTCGAGTTTGTACTTCAGAGTCAGGATACCGGGACTGACACCGGCACCACCGTCATCTCGCGCCTGCTTGTGCGGGCGTCAGGAACCGAGGAGATCAACAGGATCTACATCGAGAGCAGCGACAAAAAGATACTTGACGCCCTCAAGCAGGCTGCGCTTGACCGGCTGAACGAGTTGATCGTCGAGGACGTCGGCAGCGCTGCGAGCCATTTTGATCTTGCAGATAAGGTTGCATCCACCGGCATGACCTTCATGACAGAACCAGACAGGGAACGGTACTTTGATGCCGTGAAACGACGGATGGATGCTCTTGCGGCAGAGAAGGGCGAAGAACCGGCAGCCGTCTACCGCAGGGTGCTTCATCTGCTGACGCTTGGCATGGATCGGGATGTTAACGTGCGTCATGCCGCATGGGGCGTTGATATCGGGGCAGAGTACTATCGCAGGATTTTCCGGTGATCTGGTGATTTGGTTGTTCATGTAGCCGTCCTTCCACCACAGCCCGCTACAATTCCGACCCGATCGGTCCGATCTCCTTTAGCTCGTCCACAAAATCAGAAATCGTCTCTGAGAATCGCTTGCTTTCGGATGCGCTGATCCATACCGTCTTTAGCCTGCGTGCATCGATCCCGACGCCTTTCAGTGCGCCTGTGAGCGCATCCATCCGGTGCGTTGCATGTTCGTTCCCGTATGTATAATGGCACTCGCCCGGGCGGCATCCTGCAACCAGCACGCCGTCCGCACCCTGCCTGAGCGCTTCGAGCACGAAGCCCGGGTTGACCCTGCCTGCACACATCACGCGGATCACGCGGACATTGGTCGGATACTGGATTCGGAGCACGCCTGTCAGATCCGCGCACGCATAAGCGCACCAGTTGCAGAGAAACGCAACAACAAGCGGGTACTCGGTCTTCTCAAGCGCACGGATCTGCGAGAGGATCTGGGCGTCGGTATGCGTATGCGGCTCGATTGCGCCGCTTGGACATGCGGCACTGCACGAACCGCAGCCCTTACATGCCAGTTCATCGACCACTGCCCTGCCATGCACCATGCGGATGCACCCGAATGAGCAGACAGACATGCAGAGCCCGCACCCGGTGCATTTATCCGCGTCCACATGCGCACTCATCGGGTCGATATTCAGACTGCCGCATCCAAGCAGACCCGATGCCCTGGAAGCGGCGGCAGATGCCTGCGCAACCGATGTCTGGATGTCTTTCGGACCTGATGCGCACCCTGCGATGAAGATGCCGTCGGTCTGCGTTTCCACGGGTCGCAGTTTCGGATGCGCAGCCTGCACGAACCCGTCTGCCCTGGTACGGACGCCAAGAACCGTGCTGACCTCTCTGTTCGCCTCAAGCCCGACCGAGAGGACGACAAGGTCACATTCCTCTTCGATGACACAGACCCCATCGCCTGCCAGCGTATCCTCGTACCTGATGACCGGCTTTCTGCCGTGTGTCAGCACCTCTGCGACCATACCCCGCACGAAATCGACTCCAAGTTCCTGTGTACGCTGGTAATACTCCTCATACCTATCCCCACAGGCTCGTATGTCGATGTAATGAATTGAAACATCTGTATCCGGATCTCCTTCCTTGATCAGGTTGGCATTCTTGATTGCAGCCATGCAGCAGACGACAGAGCAGTATTCGTTGCCAACGGTTGAATCCCTTGACCCCACACACTGGATGAACGCGACTTTGCGTGCAGGATCACCTGTTGATGGCTGGATCACACGCCCTCCTGTCGGACCGCTCGCATTTAACATACGTTCGAGTTGCAGCGATGTGATCACGTCCCGGTGCCATCCATACCCGTATTCCTCCTTGCGGGATGCGTCAAATGGTTTCCAGCCGGTTGCAACGATGATCGCGCCAGCATTGAATCGAAACTCCTCTTCCTTCTGGAAATAATCGATAGCATCCAGAGGGCACGCCTCTTTGCACAATCCGCAGCCAACGCAGTGATCATCGATGCATGCGATCATCGGAACCGCCTGCGGCACCGGTATATAGATCGCCTTCCTGACCCCGATGCCGTAATCAAACTCGTTTGGAACGGTGATCGGGCATATATAAGCACAATCCTCGATGCAGCCCTTGCACACGTCGCTTTTGACGAATCCGGGTTTTTTTATGCAGCGTACCTTGAAATTACCAACGCTCCCCCCCACTTCAGCAACCTCAGAACACGTGTGCAGATTGATATTCCGGTGATTGAGGACGTCTGTCATCTTTGGGGCGATGATGCAGATCGAGCAGTCGTTTGTCGGGAACAGAGCCCCGTACAGAATCGCCCTTCCGCCTATGGTCGGCTCTTTTTCGATCAGGTGCACGGTCGTTTCGCTGTTTGCAAGATCAAGGGCTGCCTGTATGCCGGCAACCCCGGCGCCCACCACGAGCACGTCCCGGTTGATCGGAATCGTCCGTTTTGGGATCGCAACAAGCTCCCGCGCCTGCGCCACCCCCATGCGCACCAGATCGATCGCTTTCCGGGTCGCAAGTGGTCGGTCGTCCGCATGTACCCATGAGCACTGCTCTCGTATGTTTGCCATCACCAGAAGGTGCGGATTGAGACCCGCATCCTCGAGCAGGCGCTCAAAGGTCGTCTGGTGCATACGCGGCGAACATGCGGCTATAACCACGCGATTGACGCCTTCTTTGATGTCGCTTATAATCTGCTCCTGTCCGGCATCGGAACATGCGAACTCGATGCCTCTTGCGATGCAGACGCCATCAAGTTCCTGTGCGCACGCCACGATTGCATCTATATCAAGTACCCCGCCGATGTTGAGCCCGCAGCGGCATACGTACACTCCGATCTGCATATACTGGTGTTTGTTTTAGTTCTTCTTATAGCATATCACAGGCGTCCCCCCTGCCGCCTCGATCTCAAGTGTGGAATCCCACTATGCCATGACCACCGCAGCATCCGCGGTATCAGCACCACGGGTCTCCTCGAGGAACCGGATCGCGTCGTTAGGTATCCTGCGAAATGAAACGACCTGATGTGAAATCCTTCGAATCGCTGAAATGTATGATCTCTTTCCCGCCTCATAAATATGCGATCTCTGAGTGCTGCGAATGAACGCGAGAAGACTTGAGCAGACTTGACAACGTGATCAGCGCTGAGTACGCGATTGAGCGAGAGATAATTGATGCTTTATGTTTTTAATTGGGAATTATTATATAAGACTCTGCAATCCGCCTAACACGGTGTCTATCGCCAAAAACAGGAGCGGATCGAGTGTATTGCAGAGGGGCACCGTGAAGTGATGGGACTGCTGGTCGAATGATATTGTCCCAGAGCCCCTGGTACCGTAAGCCATTAATACCGTCAGGCACCAATATTCTCCATAATGGGGTTTGGTATATCCATCGCTACAGCAACCATCGCTATTGGTCTAATCCTGACTGCAACCGTGTACTACGGGCGTGTCAGCGATAGCTACGAGTTGCTGCAGGACGCCAGAGATGAAGAACATGCGCGTATGCTCTCTCTACTGGAAACCGGGATCGGGATCTACAATAAGTCCTCGTGCAGCTACGAGGACATGGGAATAATCACCGACAGTGAAAACGATATCTTCTACATAAAAAACACCGGAACATTGCCCATCAACAAATCAAAGATTGTCGTGCTTGCAAATGGAGAAATTGCCAATCACACGTGGTCTGGCTGGCTGTACCCCGGAAAGAATTTCTCGACAACGACGTTTACGCTGGACAGTAGTGATGTTGTGAAAATAGTGACAGAGAATGCAAGATCTGCCTGCGCGGAGGTGGTGTGAATGGCTGGAGAATCCGCCGCGCAGGCGATCTTCTTCATCGCATCGGTGATCATCGCATCGGTGATCGTGATCGCGCTCTACGGCGTCACGGGCTCGGTATCAGGCGCACTGGTGGTCAGAAACAGCCATCTCGCCGACCAGATGAGGGGCGATATCGAGATCATCAATGATCCGGGCGCGAGCACGCAGCCAGGATTATATGTATTGAACACCGGAAAGACCGAATTTGACAATTCAACCGATTCCATCGCAGTTCTGGTCAATGGAGTGTATCAGACGATCATCACATCAAATATCGAGAATGATGACGGGGATCTGCAGTGGGAACCGTCTGAGGTGGTGAATCTCACATTTTCAGGCGTTGATCTCTCTGGAAAGTCTATAAAAGTGATTGTTGCAAACGGAGTACTGGATACCGAGCAATTATGAGGCTAAAACAAGATTGCAGTGCGGACACCGGGATTAGCACGCTGATTTTGTTCATTGCGATTGTTCTGATGGCTGCGCTCGTGGTTGTACCGTTGATGAATACATCAGGCAGGTTCACACAGAAGGCTGTGCATACCGGCGAGGAGACAAAAGAACATGTCAGCACCGGCATCAGCATCATCTCGGTGGGCGGGCAGACGACCGATAATTCAACGGCAGATCACGGTATCGCCCGCCTTAACATAATCATCGAGCCAATCGTCGGAAGTGAGATCGGGGACCTTGGTACCCTGATCATCAGCGTCAGGGCAGCCGGCAACCCTCCTGCGATCCTCAGGTACAACCAGACGTCTGATTCCTACGAAGACGGCTTTTTTAATGTTAGCAGATGGCTGCGCGTCAACAGAGGCACCGAAGCCGACCGGACGGCGGATCCGTACATCGAGTATGGTGATCTGGTCGAGCTTGGCATTAATACGACGGCATCTGCAACTGATTTCAGCCCGAACGTCGATGTCGTGATCGAATTCATGCTCGAGACTGGGTTTAATACGAGAATCGAGTTCAGAACACCCCTGATGTATCCGGTTTCGGATGAGTATCTGGAGTTGTATTAGTTCGAGGAGCAGTATCCAGTGATATAATGCTCTTTTGATTTACGAACAAACTTTTCACAAAAGTTTGATCAAAAACTGCCCTCCGGGTCAGATGCCGGTTTTCACTCGCAAACTTTTCACCAACCTTTTCACAAAAGTTTGATCAAAAACTGATGACCCCACCCGAAGGGCATTTCTTACTCGCAAACTTTTCACAAAAGTTTGATCAAAAACTGGCTTCCGACCCGGAGGGCAGTTTTTACTCGATTTTTTGTGAAAAAATCGGAGTAATACTGAACCGCCCCAATGCCCCGATAATCTTATGTGTGGATGGACTCTATGGACATTTTGGTGATCTCAATGATCAGCGTAAATAAATACGGATACAGGGCATTTGCAGAGATGCTCGACAAT